>JBIKZR010000097.1:0-6745 GCA_044354635.1 Crocinitomicaceae bacterium
ATTCGGAGAAACAATTGAAAAAAGTTCAGTTCTTCACCTCTGCAACAATTATTTTGGAAAAAAGCAAGTCTACTGGAAATCAAGGAACCTCGGATGATGGTTCACTGGTAACAAGTTCAAACAGTGAGCAAAATAGAATAATTATTCCTGCAAATACAAAATGTATTTTTGAAGGATATGGTCCAAATGGCGAATTGATGTTGCGTTTTGAAACAGGAGTTGGAAAAACAATTCTATTTACAGTGCGACCAAATCAACAATCGGGAAAATATTTCCTAGTTGCAGAATGGGGACAAGATAAAGGTGGAAAATTATCATACGGCAATGAAACATATTATGCAACCTCTGCTAGTGGAAGCACCTTTTTAAAAGTCGTTTTGAAAAAATTACAGAAAACAAAACGAAAAGATCGAATTGTAAAAGGAATGAAAGTTTAATTTAAATTAAATGGTATGGAATGGCTGCATTATTTAGGTGCGGCCATTTTTTTAACTGTTTTTCCCGAGTGGGACCTTTTTCTTCACATTAATTTAATCTAGTTTACTTCTATTTTTTACTCTAAATGAACATTTTTGCTGAATGGAATTAATAAATCGGGAATTAAGTTGGTTGGCGTTTAATGAGCGCGTTTTGCAGGAAGCAATGGATCCGAAGGTTCCTATAGTCGAGCGCATGCGTTTTTTAGGGATTTACTCCAATAATCTGGACGAATTTTTCCGCGTTCGTGTAGCTAATCTTCGAAGAATAATTGGCGTGCAAAAGAAACAAATTGAAGGTTATTCGGGCACACCGACAGAATTGTACAACGAGATTCGAAAAACAGTAATGAAGCAACAACTGAAGTTTGAATCTACCTACCAGCAGTTGCTTTCTGAACTGGAAAAACATTCCATTTTTCACGTGGACGATACGAATTGCTCGGAAACCATGTTGGTGGAATTGAGTAATTACTTCCATACAAAATTGAAGCACGCGATTGTTCCGATAATTTTGGAAAAAACCACGCCATTTCCAAGACTTAAGGATTCTAGCATATATTTAGCAGTGCGCATGCTTTCCGAAAATAAAAAAACGGTCAAATTTGCACTTATAAAAATACCGTCTGAATTCCCACGATTTTATCGTATCAAAGAAGGGGATAAGGAATATGTTTTGCTTTTGGATGACATTATTCGGCTGCACCTGAAAAATATTTTTTCAATTTTTACATTTGATACCATTGAGGCGTATACCTTCAAATTTACCCGCGATGCAGAGTTGAACCTGGATGATGATCTTGCTTTTACACTAATTGAAAAAATCGAGAAAAGTTTAAAACAACGAAAAAAAGGAAAGCCTGTTCGGTTTGTTTACGATGAAAAAATGCCGAAGGACCTTCTCGATCATTTATTGAAATCGCTGAATTTAAAATTTGGAATCAATACGATTCCCGGTGGAAAATACCACAATTTCAAGGATTTTATGTCTTTCCCGTCCTTTGAGCATCCGGAATTTTTATATCCAGCCCAACCACCGGTAAATCACCCGGATTTAGAAGGACAAAAAAGTTTGATAAAAACCATTTTAGCTAAAGATATTTTGCTGCATTTCCCTTACCAGCGGTTCGATTATGTTGTAGATGTTTTACGCGAAGCAGCAATCGACCCAAAAGTTACTTTTATTAAGATAAATGTTTACCGAGTTGCAGCGCATTCTCAAATAATGAATGCATTAATGTCTGCAGTTCTGAATGGGAAAAATGTAACAGTGGTGCTCGAACTTCAAGCGCGATTTGACGAGGAAAACAATGTGTTTTGGGCAAATAACCTGCGCGAAAATGGCGCCAAAGTAATATATGGCGTTCAAGATTTGAAGGTCCATTCCAAATTAATGCAAATTACCCGAGTCTCTAACCGGCAGGAACAACTAATTACTTACGTTGGAACTGGGAATTTTAACGAAAAAACTGCACTGATTTATTCCGATATTTCACTGTTAACTGCAAACGTTGCCATTTCAAGGGAAGTGAAAAAAGTTTTTCGCTTATTAGAAAATAACTTAGACCGTGGCATTTTTAAAGAATTAATAGTTTCGCCGTTCAACACGAGACGAAAATTCAACGCTTTAATCGATCAGGAAATCGCCTTCGCTAAAAAAGATCTTCCAGCATCCATTAGAATCAAAATCAATAATCTTACAGATCCAAAGCTAATTGATAAATTATATGAAGCTAGCCAAGCAGGCGTTAAAATTCAAATGATCATTCGTGGCATTTGCGGCTTAGTTCCTGGAGTGAAAGGAATGAGTGAAAACATTAAAGTTATCAGTCTTGTTGACCGCTACTTAGAACACGCACGATTTTTTATCTTTCGAAACAATGGAAATCCAATCTATTATATCAGTAGCGCCGATTGGATGGAACGCAATTTAGATAAACGGATAGAAGTTGCCTGCCCAATTGTAGATCCTAAAATTCAGCTCGAGATTGATACTGTTTTTAACTACCAATGGAAGGGGACGGTGAAAGTAAGAGAGATTCGTAAAGATTTAAAGAATACCTATCGCAGACAAAAAGCAAAGCCTTTTCATGCGCAAGTTGAATTGTATAATTACTATAAAAACAAGGCAACCTTGGACTAATATGTTTGCGTTTTATGTCGTAAAATTTCTCGTTTTTACTTTATGTAAATAGAAATACTTTTTGATTGGTCTAGTTTTACAGCGGCGCTTTCAAACGATGGGGCACTGAATGTCTCTCTTGCATTATTGGAAAAACCATAGTTTTCAGTAGGGACACCAAGCATGTTTTTGTCCAGTTTTCCATTTTTATTTTTATCGTGAAATACAGCAATAGCGTAAGAGTTTTCGGAAAGATTACTGAAAGATATTTCTGCCTTTTTATTTTCTATTGGAATAATTTTACCGATGAATTGACCCGACATTTCAGGGAATTTATCTCCTTTGCGAAATAAACCAATATAGGCTTTCCCCGCATCGGATGGGAAACCGGAAATGAAAACGGTTAAATTCAATTTGCTCGAGCGTTCAGCGCCAAGGAATAAAAATGCACAAAAGATTAATGGTAGAATGTTTTTCATATTATTGAAACGCGATTTTAGTGATTTTGTTTAGTGAAGATCTATTTCCACACCTTTAATTTCTTTCGTTACAGGCGCTTTAGGTGCTATTTTTCCCAATTGGTATTGGAGAATAGTACCTAGTGCGACTAAAAAACTTACATATAGAATTATTTTTATCAAATAAAACCTACTGGCTTTTTTTGGGATAAATCGCTTCAAATTAATGGTGTTTTCAATTTCCATGAAGTAAAATTAATTCATTTTATGTTACCTTTGAAACAGATGCAAAAAGACAACCATATTTTAATAACTGGTGGCGCTGGATATATAGGCTCACATACTGTTGTGGAATTAATTAACGCCGGTTATACGCCAATTATAGTGGATGATTTTAGAAATTCAAATAAATTTGTTCTACGTGGACTACGCGAAATTCTTGGCGATGTTCCGATTAGTCATGAACTAGATGTGTGCGATTATAGGGCCATGGAAGAAATTTTCCAAAAATATAATTTCAAAGGAATTATTCATTTTGCAGCGTATAAGGCTGTAGGAGAATCCGTTGCAAAACCATTGAAATATTACAGCAATAATATCGGTGGATTGACAACAATTTCCGAATTGGCGTTAAAATATGAAGTAAATAATTTTGTTTTTTCTTCTTCATGCACTGTTTACGGCGAACCTGAAGGTTTAAAAGAAGTTACGGAAGACACGCCAAAAAGTGCGCCTAATTCTCCATACGGCAATACAAAATTGATTGGTGAAAGTATTTTGAAAGATGTGCAAAGTAGCAATCCAAATTTTAAAGTCATCAATTTGCGGTATTTCAATCCTGTTGGCGCGCATCCTTCTGCTTGGATTGGAGAATATCCTTTGGGGAAACCAAATAATTTGTTGCCATTCGTTACACAAACTGCCATTGGAAAACACGACCATTTGACTATTTTCGGAAACGATTATCCAACGCCGGATGGAACATGTATCCGCGATTATATTCATGTTTGCGATTTAGCGAATGCGCACGTTAAAGCACTTGCCTATTTGTTTAAAAACAATGAGCCTTGTATGGAAGCTTTCAATATCGGAACAGGAAAAGGAATAAGTATTTTAGAGGTTATCACGATTTTTGAAGAAAAAACGGGCGTCAAATTGTCGTGGAAATTTGGTAAACGAAGAGACGGTGATGTCGTGGAAATATATGCAAATGCAGAAAAATCTACTACCTTGCTCCATTGGCAACCAATTTATTCCATTGAAGATGCCGTGATTCATGCATGGGAATGGGAAAAAAAATTGGTGGAATATGTTTAAGAATGTCTTCTTATTTCTAACACTTCTAACTTCGATTAATTCAATCGGGCAGCAAAAAAGCGAAGAATCAGCGCATATTTCTCGATTCAAACCAGGTGCAATGTGGTTTTACACCGGATTAAGACCAGCTAAACTTGAAAAGGTTAGAAAATACGATCGCTTAATTTTTGATCTCACTTATTCTACTTTTAGTGGTGATTTGAAAGTTTTCAAAAACAAATGGAATTCTATAGGAATCAATACTAGTTTTATCCGGGAATTTCCAATTACAAGCGGAAACACGATTTCTTTTGGAACTGGATTGACACATTCTTTATTTAGAGTAGAAACAACAGGCCATTTATTCGCGCCGGATTCTAGTAATACCTATACTATGCATTCTGAAATTCAAACTTTTGCCCCTGAAACACGATTTTTAATCGGAAATTCATTTTCTATCCCCTTGGAATTTAGATTCAGAACAAAAGCTTGGAAGCATATTAAATTTCATGTTGGCGGAAAAATTGGGTGCCAGGCAAACATTTATTCTAAGGTAATTTCAGAGGATAAAAATGGAAAGTATGTCGCGAAGGATTATTCTTTTGCGGATATAAATCGTTGGGTTTATTCCGCTCACATGCGCCTTGGCATTAGAAACTGGGCAATTTATGGCTCTTATAATTTAAACACTTTATTTTCCAATCGGGCCAGTCCACAATTGAATTTACTGCAGTTGGGGATTTCTATTTCTTTGTTTTAAGCATGCAGTTTATTGACACACATACCCATTTGTTTTCCCCTTCATTTGATGAAGACAGAACAGAAACGGTTGAAAGAGCAATCAAATCCGGTGTGGAAAAGTTGTTGCTTCCCAACATAGACTTAGATTCTATTGAACCAATGTATGCGCTTTGTGAACAATTTCCTTCCAATTGTTTTCCAATGATGGGTTTGCATCCAGGTTCGGTAAACGAGCATTGGGAAGAAAACCTGAAAATTATTGAAAAGAATCTGTTCACCCGCAAAAATTGTGCAGTTGGAGAAATCGGAATGGATTTATATTGGGATAAAACTTATTTAAACGAACAGGCCATTGTGTTCCGAAGACAAGTAGAATGGGCTAAACAGTTAAATTTGCCTATAGTAATTCATGCGAGGGAAGCATTTGATGAGATTTTCACCATTTTAGATGAATTAAACGATGATACCTTGACCGGTGTTTTTCATTGTTTCACTGGAACATTGGAACAAGCGCGAAAAATTGAGAATTACGGCGGTTTTATGCTTGGTATCGGCGGTGTTTTAACCTACAAAAATTCCGAACTAGTTTCTGTATTGAAGGACATTTCATTGGAAATGTTAATTTTGGAAACCGATTCACCTTATTTGCCTCCAATACCCCACAGAGGAAAAAGAAACGAAAGTTCTTTTTTGCTGCATGTGGCAGAAAAGTTAGCAGATGTAAAAGAAACAACAGTGAAAGAAATTGCAGAAACAACCTCTAAAAACGCGTTGAAGATTTTTCAGTTGAATCGATTACTAAATGAAACGCACATCTGAATCAACAACTGATTCGGCAGCGTTAAACGAATAAAAAACTTTCTTATTATTGATGAAAAGAAAACCAAACGTACTAATAATATACACAGGCGGCACGATTGGGATGATAAAAGATCCTAAGTCCGGACAACTGAAAAGTTTTGATTTTAAACATTTATACAAACATGTTCCAGAAATCAATCGTTTGTATGTTGCTATTACAACAATAAGTTTTGAGGAGCCGATTGACTCTTCGGACATGAGTCCAAATGGTTGGATTCAAATGGCGCAAACGGTCTTTGATAATTATGAAAAGTATGACGGATTTGTGATTTTACATGGATCAGACACGATGGCGTTTTCCGCCTCTGCACTGAGTTTTATGCTACAAGGATTGCGCAAACCAATCATCTTTACTGGTTCGCAGCTTCCAATAGGAACAATTCGAACGGACGGAAAGGAAAATTTGATAACTGCAATTGAAATCGCGGCAGACACGTCGGAAGATGGACAGGTCATAGTGCAAGAAGTTGCTGTTTATTTTGAATATTCCTTATACCGAGGGAATAGATCTTCCAAAATATCTGCTAATCAGTTTGAAGCATTTGCATCTCCAAATTATGCAGAATTGGCAAAAGCGGGAGTTACGATAGAATACAATTATACTAAGTTGTTTCGCACGCAACTGACGGAGTTAAAGTTTTCAGGAACGTTGAGCAATCAGGTTGGATTATTAAAAATATTCCCTGGATTTAGTGCTCAAATTTATGCAAGTTTATTTGACATCAAGCTAACCAAGGCAATCGTTTTAGAAACTTTCGGTTCCGGAAACGCACCGGCAAACTTTGAATTTA
>JBIKZR010000098.1:0-6708 GCA_044354635.1 Crocinitomicaceae bacterium
TGATACCCTAACAATAGAATCTTGGGGGAAAAAGCATAAGGTAGATAGTAAAATAATAAAAACACCTTTTACGATTGCGAAACAATCTTACAAAGATGTTAAAGTTTATGTCAATCGTAGTGGTTTTGGGATTGATAAATCTACAGATGGAATGGCTGGAAATGCTCTTTTCTTTAATCAAATGATAATTATTGACTTTAAAAACCAGTTATTTGGAGTTATTGAACATTATTAATCTGAATGCGATTTTGATTGCTTTTGCAGAAGTGAATAGTGGTTAGGTTAGTAAAAAGGCACATAATCTTTTACTTTCTCAAACAAATCTAGCACTCCATTTGGTGGATTAAGATATATCGTTTCTTGCTTTAAATAGCGCCAAAATCGTTCGATATAGATATTATCTAATTCTCCACCTTTTCCATCCATGGATATTTTTATTTCGTTTTTCGGCAATGTTTTTATGTTAAGTTCGCTTGTATATTGTGAACCTTGATCAGAGTTGTGAATTTGAGGCTTTCCGTGCGTCTTTATAGTGTCTTGGAGTAGCTCTACCATTTTGTAGTCATTGTATTGGAAATACTCCAACCCAATGTTTTTCGACTGTACCTTCTGTTGACCAATTACTTTGTAAAGACGTTCATTGTCAACATCTGTTTTACTCGAGGATTTGCCAGATTCAAACACAACGGATGCATTTGTTAAAAACTCACTTTTCCAAGTCGATATTTGATTGGAATGTACCTCGAATTTACTAGACAACTTTTGAATAGTCATCTGTTCTATCAAATCCTCAAAGACAAAGTTTGTCTTGAAGGCTGCACTAAATTTTCTTCTTGTTTTTTAATATTTCAACTGTTAAAATTACACTTTAATCAGTTGTCTTAATATTGGGGTGTAGTATACTTTTTGCACATAAGGAATCTCAAACAGAAAACTCTTGTCCCCAACTGTGTAAAGAAATTATGCTAGGTAATAATTTTTGACCTTTGGCTGTCAGCGTGTATTCGACAGTTGGCGGAACAGTTGCAAAAACTTCTCTCGTGATGATTCCATTCGCTTCCATATTTTTCAATTCTTTGACCAACATTCTGGTGTTGATTCCAACGATACTTCTTTCGATTTCTTTAAATCGCATTTTACCTTTAGACAAAATATAAATGATAGGCATTGCCCATTTTCCACCTATTATATCTAAAACCTCTTTTAATGAGCAGGATTTTTCAGAAATGATTGTTTTTATTTCAGACATTTTGATTTGATTTCATTAAATACTTTACATTAGGTTACTACTGTACAAACGTGTAACTACTTTCAAAAGTAAAGTAATGAATATATATTTGCAACTTAAATTAAAAAAAATACAAAATGAAACTTTTAGAAACAGTAAAATTAGGGAATAAGACACTTAAAAACAGTATGGCGATGGCGCCAATGACACGATCTCGTGCTGGGCTAAATGGCGTAGTTGCAGAATCTACCATTTTGTATTACACGCAGCGCGCAAGTGCAGGTTTAATCATTTCCGAAGCAATAAATATATCTGAACAAGCGATTGGGAGTCCTTTTACGCCTGGAATTTATACAACAGAGCAAGTAGAAGCTTGGAAAAAAGTAACGCAAGCAGTCCATGAAAAAGGCGGTGTTATTTACGCACAACTTTGGCACACTGGGCGCGTTGGACACAGTTTAGTGAAAAATGGCGAATTGCCAGTTGCGCCTTCAGCAATTGGAATCGAAGGACAGCAGCATTTTACAGCGGAAGGTCCGAAAGAGTACGAAACGCCAAGAGAATTGACAATTTCAGAGATTGAGCAAATTGTTCAAGATTACAAGAAAGCTGCAATACATGCTATGGAAGCCGGTTTTGACGGGGTGGAATTACACGCAGCTTTTGGGTATTTGCCAAATCAATTTTTAGCGGAAAGTGCAAATAAACGAAACGACAAATACGGCGGTTCAAACGAAAACCGAAATCGTTTTGTAGTTGAAGTAATGCACGAAATGACCGAAGCAATTGGAAGCGATAAAGTGGCAATTCGCCTTTCTCCGACAAGCACGTATAACACTATAATACACGAAAATCCAATTGAGCAATTTACGTTGCTTGTAAATGAAATGAACAAAATGCCTTTGTCTTACATACACTTGATGAATGTTCCATTCCCTGCGGATCAATTCCCAAACTATCCTGCAAGCGCAGTGGATACATTTGGAAAACTAACGCAGCACACCGTTATTGCAAATTGCGGCTATACCAGAGAAACAGGTGAAGCAGAATTGGAAAAAGGAATTGCTAAACTTATCTCTTACGGAACCTTATTTTTGGCGAATCCAGATTTACCAAAACGCTTTGAATTGCATGCAGAATTAAACGAAGCAGATAGAGCTACCATGTATGGAGGTCAGGACAAAGGGTATATCGATTATCCTTTTTTAGACTAATTTTGAATAGAACGAAATCGCACGATTAAAAAGTAAAAACCAAAACAAATAATTATCCTACATGAACAGAATAGAAGTAATATTAACGCTTGATATGGAAAACCTGCCAGACAATTTTCAGGAAATTCTAAAACAAGAACAAGAAATGGTAGCAAAATGGAAAGCAGACGGATACTTAGAACATCTATACTTGAGAGAGGGACGAAACGGTGCAGTTTTAATTTTTAAAGGTGTAAATGATGCGCAGGTGAAAGAATTGATGCAGCAACTTCCTTTTTATGCCTTGAGCAAAAGTATTGAGTATCTGAATTTGATCATGCAGTTTTAATACGGATAGAAAATCTTAGAATTTAAAACTATATTTTTTTGCAATAATGGGACTGACGAACTTCATTGAGCGTTGGTCCTTTTGTTTTTTAGCCTTTTCATGGAATTTGATTAAAATCAATCTAATAAATGACACTAATCATCGAAATAAAAGGGAAAGAAATTTACCTTTTATTAATTGATTTACATATAAATATTTAAACTTAAAAAGTTAGGCCATGAAAAATTACCAAAAATATATAGATGCTTGTTTGGAATGCTTGGTAACATGCGAACGATGCATAACGGATTGTGTTGCATCTGGCAATAAGGATTGTGTTTTATTGTGTCGCGATTGCGCGGATTTGTGCGCTCTGACTGCGCGTTTTGAAGCAAGAGGATCAGATTTTAGTCAAGAATTATTTAGTTTATGTGCGGAAGTTTGTAAAGAATGTTCTGTAGAATGCGCTATACACGCTTCTCACTCTGTTTTCTGCAAAGAATGCGCCATTGCTTGCAAAAAATGTGTTACCCTTTTCGAAGAACTTGAAAAAGCATAATTTTTAAGGATGGAGCTAACGTTTCCAAACTCCTTTGCTATTTTGAACGTAAAAATAAATTTAATTCGTTTTTCGGTTTTTTAGTAATTATTGACTTGCCCTAGTATTTCTTGTTTTCAAGAATAAATATTTACTAGCTTACTCTAATCTTTTCCAAAAAAACATTTTCCTTGAAAAAAAAAACTACATTAGATATTGAATTACTACATAACAGCATATAATAGAGCGATAACACAAATCTTAGAATAAAAACACTAACTATTCCGCAGGAGGAAATTCACAAACTAAAAAATAATCGCTTTGTAAGCAGAAGATAAGTAGAAAAATAGTGCCCCAAGTTCATTTAAACTAAAAATAGCTTCAGTATGATTAAGCAGAAATTTGAGATTGTTTACCAAAAACTACTTTCCGATGAAACTCAGAAGCGAAGTGAACGAGTTATTTTAATAATTGCTATTGCAAGTTTTTTGGTACATCTCTTGGTAATTGGCCTAGTAAATTTTGATTTTATTTTTATCGCTGAACCTTCGAACTTACTTGTAAATCCAATAGCCGCGATTTATACCCCTTTTTCGTTCATTCTGGTTTACGAAGTTTACTTGTTGATTTATTATTTACCAAAGTCTTTTACAACCTATATAAATAAACAATATGAAATAATTTTATTTATTATTATTAGGCGTCTTTTTAAAGATTTTTCAAACCTAACCATTTCATCAGATTGGTTTACTTTAAAATATGACCTACAATTCACCTATGATTTAATTACCTCTTTGTTTCTATTTTTTCTCATTTATTTATTTTACAGTCAAAGTAAAAAACGATTTTCACAGAACGAATCAAATGAATTTACGGTTGAAGGAACGACCAGGTATATAAAAATTAAAAAAATTGTCTCCGCATGTTTAGTGCCAATTGTCATTTTATTATCTATTTATTCCCTAATCGATTGGTTGCTTGTTACATTTAATTCATTTGAAGATTCCAGTAAATCCTTTCAGAATATAAACAATGTTTTCTTCGAACAGTTTTTTTCTTTATTGATTATGGTGGATGTTGTTTTGTTATTGATTTCCTTTTTCTACACAGATCAATTTCATAAGGTTATTCGAAACTCTGGATTTATTATTTCAACAATTTTAATTCGATTGTCTTTTTCTGTGGATGGATTATTAAATAACACTTTAATTATCGCGGCTATTATTTTCGGGCTTTTAATCCTGATCATTCATAACAAATTTGAACAGCACATTGAATCCGAAAAAAATGTATAAAAAAACAAGCCTTTCAAGGTGATTATTGGCTTAATGTTATAATGGATTAACCAGCCCTAATACCATTCAATTGGGTTTCAAAATAGATTGTTCATGCTTAAAACCGGCACTTTAAACCCTATTTTCAAAAGTAAAACAACCCTTTTTTTGTTAGAGTATTTGTCCTTTATACAATTTCTTATTTTTTTTATAACTATTTTTTGCACAATTAACCAACAATTAATTATTTGTTTTTCAGTTATTTAAAGTAAAATATTTATTTATTTTTAGATAAAAGACGGCGGAAATACAAAAAAAAAAAATGCTTTTTAGCTTGTTTTAAAAAAAAATAGTATTATTGAACTGCAAAAGTGGTAACCAAAAACCCACTTTAAAAAAATGGGGAGCATCTGAAAATCCTTAAGAGTAGGTAAAAACTAATATATTACTATGGAACACTTAAAAATTGCAAGTGATAACTACGTAGCTTTTACGTTTTTTATCGGAACCATGGCCATGATGGCCGCATCTGTTTTCTTCTTTTTTGAATTAAACAACACCTCCAAAAAATGGAGAACATCCGTATTAGTTTCCGGATTAATTACTTTCATCGCAGCAGTGCACTACTACTACATGCGTGGGTACAATCTTGAAACTGGAGATTCACCAACATTCTTCAGATATGTTGACTGGATTCTTACAGTGCCGTTGATGTGTGTAGAATTCTACCTTATCACCAAAAAAGCTGGCGCAAAAATCGGGTTACTTTGGAAGTTGATTTTCGCTTCTCTTGTAATGCTTGTAACAGGATACGCTGGTGAAGTTCTTGACGCAAGCAACAGTGTAATGTGGGGAGTTCTTTCCGGGGCTGCTTATTTCTACATCGCTTACCTAGTTTGGTTCGGTGAAGTTGCTAAACTAGCTCAAACTGCAGGTCCACAAGTTGCGAAAGCAACGCGTATCTTGGCTTGGTTCGTTTTAGTTGGATGGGCAATCTACCCACTTGGATACATTCTTGGAACACCAGGTGGATTGTTTGGAATGACTTTCGTTTCAAGTCCTGAAGCTGGAGAGGCTGCAATGGATATCGTATACAACATTGCAGATGCAGTTAACAAAATTGGATTTGGTTTAGTAATTTATGCTTTGAGTAGATCAGAAGATTAATTCTACTTCAAACAAAAGATTATCCTATAAAAAAAGCGGGAGTTGTGTTTGCAGCTTCCGCTTTTTTATTGACGGTTTATGTTCTAGATTTAATTCTAGATTCATTTGTTAATTAAAGTAAAAACACACTTGATTTGGAAAAATAACTGGATATTTACAGAACAATAAAATCTCCAAATGAAAATGCAAATTCCCTTATTGTTGTTCGCTTTGACTCTTTCAAATTTTGCTTTTTCAAATTTGAAATATACGCCAATTAGCATTCAACTTAAAACCGAAAAAGAAAGTTATTACGAAGGGGAAAAAGTCACTTTCTTCGTGGTTTTAACCAACAACGACAAAGAAAATTCGCACCCAATTCTTGTGCCACACACCCAAAATACAGGGCAAAAATTATTCACCTTAGATCTATACGATCGTGCAAAAAAGACACGATTTATCCGAGCTTCCGAAGATCCAATGCTGCAGATGCTCGTCCACGATACTGGTTCGGTTAAAATCCAATATCTGAAACCGCTAGAAGAATTAGTAATTCCTATTTATTGGAACGATTTTGAAAACTTCTACAATTACCACACGCAGTATAATTCGCACCACAGTTTTGGCGTTCCAATTTTTGCTGGATTGTACGACATGCGCGTAACCTATAATCCAGGCAGAAATGCACTTGGGGATAGTATTTACAGTTTCTATAACAATACAGAAATGGAATTAGACAATACAAAAATGCCTATGCCATCAAATGGATTAACAAGTGATTTTTGCGCCCTCAAAATTCGTAAATCTGCAGACAGTGTGCTTTCGATTGAGCGGGTAAAATATGTTACCCAATGGGACAAAGAACGAAATTGGTGCTGGTATTACAAAGATAGTATTGGAGCGGGAGGAAGCGCTATTAATTTGGTGCATATCACAAGCTTGCCAATCGATAGTTTTACAGTTCAGAAAGGAGAGTATTTTTACAGCCATTTCACCGATAT
>JBIKZR010000099.1:0-6691 GCA_044354635.1 Crocinitomicaceae bacterium
TCTTGCAATTGGCGCATTGATGGGATTTGCCGGAATTGAATTGAAAACAAGTACATCCATTATTTTTACCATCGCTTTTGGTATTGCAGTTGACGATACCATTCATCTTCTCGGAAAATTTAAATTTGAATTGGCAGCAGGATACTCAAAATTGCGTGCTCTAAGAAATGCATACGTTACAACAGGTAAGGCAATGATTTTAACAACTTTAGTTTTATGCAGCGGGTTTTTACTCTTGATTTTCTCCAGTTTTCTTGGGACATTTTACATGGGCGTAATGCTCAGTTTCACCTTGTTCATCGCTCTAATTGCTGACCTTACCTTATTGCCGATTTTAATAATTCTTTTTTATAACCCGAAGAAATAAGTTCTAAGCTTACTTTTTTTTCTATTTTTGAGAAGAACGAATTTAACTATCGCCAAATATGTTACACAAAGAATCAACCAAAGAACCTTCCTTTTTAATTGCATTAGTTCCAATTTTGTTTTTGGTAATATTGCTTGCAACCAATGTTGTAATTTTTGGCGATGACGCTTTGGGAGGCGCAAACCAGATAGCACTTCTGTTCGCTGCTGCGTTGGCAGCAATTGTTGGTGGACGATTAGGATTTTCGTGGGAAACCATTCAAAATGGCATCGTTTCAAGTATAAAATCAGCATTACCTGCCTTACTTATTTTACTTTTAATTGGAGCATTGGCAGGAACGTGGATGATCTCTGGAATTGTACCAACTATGATTTATTATGGTTTAAAAGTTCTTAATCCAACTATTTTTCTGTTTGCAGCTTGTGTAGTAAGTTCCATAGTTTCACTCGCTACAGGCAGTTCTTGGAGCACAGTTGCAACGGTAGGTGTGGCCTTACTTGGAATTGGAACGGCTTTAGGAATTCACGAAGGAATGGTTGCCGGTGCAATAATCTCCGGCGCGTATTTCGGTGATAAAATGTCTCCGCTTTCCGACACTACAAATTTAGCTCCGGCGATGGCGGGAACGGATTTGTTTACACATATTCGTTACATGATGTACACAACCGTGCCAACCTTGATTATTACGCTTCTTATTTTTCTTGTATTGGGTTTCACAATCGATACAAAATCAAATGAAGCAGGCGTAGAAGCTATGATTCAGGCCTTGGAATCGAGATTTTACATTTCACCAGTTCTGTTTCTTGTTCCCGCAATTGTCATTTTTTTGATTGTTAAAAAAGTGGATGCTGTTCCCGCTTTATTACTTGGTGCTTTATTAGGTGGTGCTGCAGCAATTATTTTTCAGCCGGATATCGTCAAAAATATCGCTGGATTCAAAGGAGATTATTTGAAACAATCCTACGTGACGCTTATGAAATCTTTGTCATCTTCAACCGCTGTTGTCACGGATAATAAGCAAGTCAATGGTTTATTGGAAACCAAAGGAATGTTTGGAATGATGAATACGATTTGGTTGATTATTTGTGCCATGTGTTTTGGCGGCGCAATGGAAGCTTGCGGATTACTGCAAAAGATAACACGTTCCATCGTTGTTTATGCAAAATCTACGGGCTCACTCATCGCAACGACAGCCGGAACATGTGTTTTTTTCAATGCAACTGCGTCAGATCAATACCTTGCAATTGTTGTTCCTGGTAGAATGTTTGCTGGAACGTTCAAAAAACGCGGATTAAAACCGGAAAATTTAAGTCGCACCTTGGAAGATTCTGGCACTGTTACTTCCGTTCTATTTCCTTGGAACACATGCGGAGCAACACAAGCAACTGTTTTAGGAGTTGCCACAGGAACCTATTGGATGTATTGTTTCTTCAATTTAATAAGTCCAATAATGACCGTGATTTTTGCGTACCTCAATCTGAAAATAGCTCGGTATTCGGAGAAGGAAATGACGGAATTCAAGGAGTTAGCAGAAGAATAGAGGCGTTTGCAGCAATTTTCACCGAAAATGAATGTAGGATTGTACTCGGGAAATTGAAATTTAAAGTGTGTACATTCTAGTTAGGCAAATCTTCCTTCTTTAAATTGATTTCTATTTATTTAAGCAGGTAAAAATTCGGGAAAATCAATCAAGATTTTGTATTTTTGCAGGCATAAAATTCAATTACCATGTTTGAAAATCTTACGGAAAAGTTTGAAAGAGCGTTTAAAGTTCTTAAAGGCCACGGACAAATCACCGAAATAAATGTTGCCGAGACATTAAAAGAAGTGCGTCGTGCTTTATTAGATGCGGACGTTAATTTTAAAACGGCAAAAGATTTTACGAATACCGTAAAAGAAAAAGCACTTGGTCGCGACGTTTTAAAATCCGTTTCTCCATCCCAATTAATGGTGAAAATTTGCCACGAAGAATTGGTAGAATTGATGGGAGGAAACGAAACGGAAATCAACATAAAAGGGAATCCTGGGATTGTTTTAATGTCTGGTTTGCAAGGTTCTGGTAAAACAACATTCTCCGGAAAACTGGCAAGTTATTTAAAAACTAAAAAAGGAAAAAACGTTCTTTTAGTTGCTTGCGATGTATACCGACCTGCAGCGATTGACCAATTGCATGTGCTTGGAGAACAACTTTCTGTAGAAGTTTATTCCAATAAAGAAGAAAAAGATCCTGTTAAAATTGCTATCGCAGCAGTGCAATATGCTAAAAGTAAAGGTTTTAATGTCGTAATTATCGATACTGCCGGACGTTTGGCAATCGATGAGCAGATGATGGATGAAATTGCGCGCGTAAAAGAAGCAATTCAGCCAACGGAGACATTGTTTGTCGTGGATTCCATGACAGGACAAGATGCCGTTCAAACTGCAAGAGCGTTTAATGAGAAAATAAATTTCGATGGCGTTGTGCTTACCAAATTGGATGGTGATACGCGCGGTGGAGCAGCTTTATCTATAAAAGCAATCGTTGAAAAACCAATTAAATTTGTTGGAACAGGCGAGAAAATGGACGCTTTGGATGTGTTCTATCCTTCCAGAATGGCAGACCGGATTCTTGGAATGGGGGATGTTGTTTCCTTGGTGGAACGTGCGCAAGAGCAGTTCAACGAAGAAGAAGCTCGTAAACTTCAAAAGCGCATTCAAAAGGATCAATTTGATTTCAATGATTTTCTTGGTCAATTGCAACAGATTAAGAAAATGGGAAATGTCAAGGATTTGATGGGTATGATTCCAGGAATGGGAAAAGCAATGAAGGACGTTGAAATTGAAGACGACGCATTCAAACACATTGAAGCAATCATTCTTTCCATGACGCCGAAAGAACGCTCCAATCCTGCACTAATGAATGGCCAACGCAAAATTCGTATAGCAAAAGGAAGTGGATTGAATATTCAGGAAGTCAACAAATTAATGAAACAATTTGAAGACACCAAGAAGATGATGAAAATGATGAGCAATCCAAAAAATATGATGAACATGATGAAGCAAATGAAGGGCGGAATGCCTGGAATGTAATTTTTATCCCGTTTATAGTTGCGTGTTCTTTTTGCTACCAAGACTTAATTTTAGTAGCTTTTCATCCTTATTTCAGTAATTTCTTTAATCCGATAAGAAAATTATCCTCCAAAACATCGTGGTGACGATCTGCGTCAAATACCAACTCGATGTCTTCTATCAAACGGTGCAGAGATTCCTTGGAATAATTGTATTTCTCCATGTTGTACAGAATCTTTTGGATACTTTGGTAATCGTTATCTCGGTCTAATTCTCGGTGGATTTCTTTGTAAAGTATAGGGTCTACAAGGGAAAGAATGATTTCTTTTTCTTCTTCCGTTTCAAAAAAGTTAGCGTTTGCAGCATACAACAATACGTATGCTTTGAATTCTTTTTTTGTCCAGTTTGTTGCAAATAGGTTTGACATACAGATTGAATTTATTCCACCTAATATAAGAAATTAATTTATTTTAAGAAAGTAAATTCAACGAGTTGAACAAGAGAATGCTAAATTATTCCCTCCCATTTCTTTAGGCTGGCTTTTTCTCCGTCAAATTCTAAATAGGTGAAATATTGCAACCAATCTCCAAGATTAAAGTAGGTAGAATTAGTGCCTAAATCAATTTCCAGCGGCAAGTGTCGGTGACCGAAAATAAAGAAATCCATGTGTTCTTTCTGCAGAAATCCCATGCAATAGCTGTATAACCATTCTTTTTCCTTTCCTTCAAATTTCTCGTCTGCGGCTCCTGTGGTCGCTCTGCTTGTGCGCGATGAATAATTCGCCAATCCGATGCCAAAATTAGGATGCAAGCGCGCAAAACACCATTGACAGAATTTGTTTTCAAATACTTTTTTTAGGAATTTATAACCGCGATCGCCAGGTCCAAGGCCATCTCCGTGCCCAATGAGAAACTTTTTGCCGTAAAACTCTCGAATAATCGGTTTTCTATGCAATTCAACGCCAAGTTCCTTTGGTAAATAGTCGAAAATCCACATGTCATGGTTTCCAGTGAAAATATGAACCGGAATTCCCTTATCGGTTAGTTCCGCAATTTTTCCTTGTAAGCGCGCAAATCCTTTAGGAATAGCATGCTTGTATTCAAACCAGAAATCAAAAATATCACCAACCAAAAAGATTTCTTTTGCAGTTGGTTCAATCGCATTTAGCCAAGATACAATTGCTTTTTCGCGTTGCAGACTTTTTTCGTAGCTTGGAACACCAAGATGAAAATCCGAGGCGAAGTAAATATTTTTCCCTGCTATTTCCGACATATCAGTGTCCGAAAATACGCGCTAGTTCAGCTTCCAAAGCTTGTCCACGAAGGTTTGTCTGGATGATTTTCCCTTCTTTGTCAATCAAAACCGTAAACGGAATTCCTTTAACTTGGTAAAGTTGTCCAACTTTGCTTGACCATTGCTGTAAATCACTTACGTGGTTTGGCCAAGTTAATTTATCTTTTTCAATTGCAGCAAGCCATGCCGCTTTATCGCGATCCAAAGAAACACTCATTACTGTGAATCCGTCTTTTTTGTATTTATCGTACAAAAGCACCACGTTCGGGTTTTCCTTACGACACGGTCCGCACCAGGAAGCCCAAAAATCCAAAAGCACAACTTGACCGCGTAAATCGGATAATTTCATGGTTGTTTTTCCATCCACTTTTAATTCTTCAAAATCTGGTGCTAATTTTCCCGGGGCCATTAAATTGGAAGCTTCTTTTTGGGACTTCTTTTGTAAGTAAGTTTTGTAAACTTCTTTCACAGCTGGTGATTCGCCAAATGCCGTATTCAATTGGTTAACAATTGATTCATAGGACGCAAAATCGTTCTCAATATCCAAGGTCGAAACAACTGGCATTAGCGCGGCTGAATTTTGATTTTGTGCGACAAACGATTGCAAAGTGCGCTGGTAATCATTGAACTCCGGACTCATAGCATTGCTAATCTCTTCTTGTCGTGCAGGATTTTTTTGAATCAAGGCAACTGCAGAATCCCGTTTCGCATTCCAGATTGTTAAAACCTTAATAAATTCATTCATGCTCACCGTTTCATCCGAACCAATGATATTAGAGTACGCGTAAATATTCGAACCATCGCCATATACTTTCAGCGCTGCATTATCGCGTAAAATCAAGTTTACGTGCGAATTTCCAACGCGCATAACATAATAATCTGCCGATGGAAGGGTTCCATTTACCGTAAAATCGCCTTTCTTGGTTAACGGGACTTTCAGAAAGTCTTTGTAAGAAGATCCGTAAAATTGAGAAATAGAAACAGAATCAACAGTTGTATTGAAAATATTTCCAGAGATACTTACCTTAATTGGTTTCTGTGAGATAGCGAGAGTGCTAAAAAACAAGAAAATTAGTGTGTTAATTTTATTCATACGTATTTATTTTGAAAATTGCTCTTTCAATTTTTGTTCCAAACTTTCACCGCGTAGGCCAGTTCCTATGATTTTTCCTTCTTTGTCAATCAAAACAGTATGAGGAATACCTTCAAAACCATACAATTGAACAAGCGGAGTTTGCCATCCCAATAAATCACTAACGTGGTTTGGCCAGATTAATCCATCCGACGCGATAGCTTTTTTCCAAGCTTCAGCATCTTGATCCAATGATACAGAGAAAACGGTAAATCCTTTCGCTTTGTATTGGTTGTATAATCTTACAACATTTGGATTTTCCTTTCTGCAAGGTCCGCACCAAGAAGCCCAAAAATCAATTAAAACTACTTTTCCACGAAGCGAGGATAATTTCAATGTTTTTCCAGTAGGTGTTTTCATAGATATTTCAGGTGCAACGCTTGAATTTCCTCCTGAAGCGGCTTGCGAAGTGTTAAATTCTGCATACGCACTTTCAATTTGAAAAACCTGATTTTCCATCGTTGCAGCCATCGGAGAATCTTTGTAGCGCTTTTTATACGCAGAAGCAACAACTTTTAGAACATCTAAATTTTCCGGATCCCAGTCCTTGAATCCCATTGTTGGAGTAACTGAGGTGGATAATACAATGTTAAATGGATTAGCAGGTGCAGCTAGCAATTGTTCTTTTGCAAATGCATCCAACGGTTTTCTAATTTCCATGTATCTTGCCATCAGCGTTTCTTCGCTGACTTTTCCTTCCATTTCACTCAATTGCATTTGACCTGCAAGGAAAACAGTGAAATAATCTAAGTATTTATTCAATACAGTTGACCATTCTGTTCCGCTAACATTTGGTTTACTTGCGAAATCCGCAAATGAAGTTTTAAGTTTTACCTTGTCTTTTGGAACGA
>JBIKZR010000100.1:0-6661 GCA_044354635.1 Crocinitomicaceae bacterium
GGATGGACACCAAAGAGATTTCTTGATTGCTTGGGTGGATTCGCTTCAAAAATTAGGCATCAAGCAAATTTCTGGTGCAATTATCGCGGATGGTTCTGAATTTGGATATGCAGGAGCTCCAGATGGTTGGAGTTGGTCTGATATGGGGAATTATTATGGCGCAGGCCCAGCTGGAATTTGCGTATTTGACAACCTTTTAAAAATGCATTTTAAAACTGGCTCTTCACCAGGTGCAAAAACGGAATTGGTAACCACTTTTCCAATCGTACCAAATTTAACTTTTCACAATTACATCACCTCTGAAAACGTCACTGGAGATAATTCCTACATTTTTGGGGCACCATATTCTTTAGATAGGTTTGCAACTGGTTCGCTGCCTTTGAGCCACGCTGGCTTTGAAGTAAAAGGAAGTTTGCCTGATCCAGAATTTCAATTGGCACACGAGCTATTTCAACAACTCACGAATAGTGGAATTATCGTTGGAGAAGGCGCGAAATCAGTAAGGCAAGCAGATCTAGGAATAAAAAATAGGTATGGCTCTAGTTTCCATCTGCTTATCACGCACGAGGGAGAAAAAATACTAGACATCGCCAGATTAACCAATATGAAAAGTGTAAACTTATTTGCAGAAGGTTTAATTTGCTTGATAGGCTACCAAAAAACTGGTTTTGGATCCACCGAGGAAGGTCTAAAGCAAGTGGAAAAATATTGGTCTACAAAAGTGAATTTAAATGGACTTTTTTTAAAAGATGGAAGCGGTCTATCGCGCTCTAATGGTATTTCGGCAGATCATTTTTGTGCGCTTTTAAAAGCAATGAATATATCAAAAAATGCAGCACTTTTCAAAGCTACTCTTCCAGTTGCAGGAAAATCAGGAACCCTTTCAAGCTTGTGTAAAAACCAACTCGGTGAAGGACGAATAATTGCTAAAAGTGGCTCAATGTCGCGCATTAAATCATTTGCTGGCTACATTGATTCCAAATCCGGGAAAAAGATTGCATTTTCAATTACTGTAAATAACTATTCGTGCAGCAGTTCCGTTTTAACTATTCAAATTGAAAAATTATTAAATGCCTTGGCGATTTACGAGTAGTAAACTATTTTTTCGACACGCTTAAATTTTTAGGAATTAAATTTTAGCTCAACTTCCACTATTTCCTTCCAAAAGTCAGCAAGATTTCCACCCTCGCATTGAATCATTTGTGGAACGATACTCGCCGCAGAAAATCCCGGAGTTGTATTTACTTCTATCACGTGCGGAACGCCATGTACCAGCATAAAATCTATCCGAGCTATCGACCGTAACTGCAAGAGCTCGTATATCATTCTTGCCTGTTTCTGAACTTCCAACTTCACCTCATCCGAAACTCTTGCTGGGGTTAATTCTTGGGATTTACCTAAATATTTAGCATCAAAATCAAAGAATTCATTCTCCGTAACTATTTCTGTTAGTGGAAGCGCATGAACACCAGATTTTTTTCTGTAAACGCCACACGTTACCTCTGTTCCGTCTAAAAAAGATTCAACAACAACGGTACTTCCTTCCTCAAAAGCCTTATCCAACGCTGCATCCATTTCTTCCAGCGTCTTAACTTTTGAAATGCCATAACTAGAACCTGAATCGCACGGTTTTACAAAAACCGGCAAATCTAGTTTTTCTATAATTTCTGCTGCTGAAGCGTAATTTCTGTCCGTCAAATAGATGGAACGCGCAACTTTAATTTCGAATCCTTTGAGGAATTGGTTGCAATACCACTTATCAAAAGACAATGCCGAAGCGAGAGGTCCAGAATTGATATATGGAATATTTTTTAGTTCAAGAAAAGCCTGAATTTTTCCATTTTCTCCTGGATCTCCATGAATATATACAATTGCAGCATCTATTACTGTTGCGTTTTTCCCAAATGTCATGGTATTTAAATCCAATGGGGTTTTTCCACTATCCAGCAAAACATTCCAACCGCTTGCATCCACCTGGATTTTTAGCGTATTGAATTCTTTCGGGAAATTATCCTGAATAGTTTGTGCACTCTTTAAAGAAATCTCCCACTCGGAAGAAAATCCGCCACAAATAATACCAATGGTTTTCATGCTTTCAACTTTTCACGAAAATACTTTTAATAATCGCACTTTTAGAATCGGCAGTAAAAAGTTATCAGCAGGTATGGTGTTGATTTCAATTTTTACCGCTTCGATTACTAAAATTCTAAAATAGTTGCATCTTGACCTCCAGAATCCTTTGTCTTCCTAAGAACTATACGAATACTTATCGCTACTTTTTTCTCCGCACACTTCTTTCGGTTATATTTGCAGTTCCGGTTAACAAAAAACAGAACAAAATGCGATTCCTCTATTTCATACTATTTTTCACGCTGAAGTATTCTTTGCGGATTTATTATCCTAGAAATAAAACAATCAATTCCCCAAAAGGATTTTTAGGAAGAACAATATATGTCAGTAATCACGCGGCTTCCTTTATGGATCCGCTTGTGGTGGCCTCGATGCGTCAACCGATTGTTTTCTTTATGACTCGCTCGGACGTTTTTACGCGATTTACACGGCCATTTTTATGGGCTGCACACATGTTGCCAATCTATCGCCAGCATGACGGAGTGGATACAAAAGATGAAAATTCAAAGGTTTTTGATCAATGTGCTCGCATTCTTTCCTATGGTAGAAATCTTTTGATATTTGGTGAAGGTTTCACGGATGATGTATTTATTAGACGGTTGAAACCATTGAAAAAAGGTGCCGCTCGGATTGGATTTAATGCCTTGGAAAAACTGAATTGGAAGAAGAAAATCTATCTCGCTGCAGTTGGCTGCAATTACTCCGATCCAAATACAATTGGAAGCGATATCCTAGTTTCCACTTCGAAACGTATTTGCCTGAACGATTACCAGCAGGAGTTTATGGAAAATCCGAACAAAGTAATTACAGATGTCACAAAACTATTGGAAAATATGCTGAAGGAAAATATCACGCATATTGAAGACAAAAACATGTCGAATTTCCATGAAAACACAATGAAATTAACCCGAAAAGGAATGAATGCGCTGCATAGCAATACAAAAATCCCACTGGTTAAGCGTTGGCATTATTCGCAAAATTTGGCAAATTGGCTGAACCAACAAACTGCGGAATCCCTAGAGAAACTTACGCCATTAAAAAATGAAATGGAGTCTTATTTTTCCCTTCTCCGAAAACTTCGCATGAATGAAAATTATGTTTTTGAATTATCCCAACACCATACATTAAATCGAACAAAAGAAGTGATTTTACTTGTTTTACTCGCACCATTTGCGCTACTCGGGATTCTACATTGTGGGTTGCCGTATATTCTCATCAAGCGTTTTGTCGAAAAATCTTTCAAACGCAGGGTTTTTTGGGGTTCCGTCAAATTAATTTTAGGAATGATTGTTATGGGATTGATTAATATTCCGGTACCATTTCTCTTTTTCAACGTTGTTTACCCAAGTTATCTGCTTGGATTTTTGTATTATGCTTTGATCGGACTTTTTGGTTTAGCAACTTATAAATGGTGGAAAAACTTCCTTCAATTTCGCGAAAAGGGCGTTGTTATGAAAACGGATGCTACAAAAATAGTAGCAAAACGGAAAGCACTTATGGAGCAAATTGAAGCAACTATTCCAATTCAATAAAGCGCATTTAACGGATCTTTTTTCTATGCGCTAATGGTTGGAAGAAAAGTTTAAAAAGTAGCAGCGAAATACAAAACCCAAGTAATCCTCCGGCTAAAACATCTGAAAGATAGTGAACCCCAAGATACAACCTACTGTAGCAAATTGCTAATCCTACAAGTAAGAGTAACCATTTCAACAATGGGTAAAATCGGTTCAACACCAGCAAAGAACTGCTTGCTATTGCGAAGAAGTTTGCAGCGTGCGACGAAACAAATCCATATTTCCCGCCTTTGTAAAATTCACCTGGCTCCATTTCGTAATACTGTAACTTATTCGTTAGAATCAAATTATGCGAGGGCCTAAAGCGAAGAAATACATTCTTAAAAGCATGAACGGAAACTAAATCTGCCAGCACAACAGCTGCGCAAACAAATCCTATGAATAGAAAAAACGTTTTGCGGTCTAATTTTCTATAGGCTAAAAATAGAAGAAATACATACAGTGGGATCCAGGTTAGCTTAGCCGAAACAATCCACATGATTTCGTCTAATAGCGGTGTATTCCAGCTGTTTATTATGGTAACTATTTGTCTGTCTATTTCTTCCAGAAAATTATTCATTATTCAAATTTTCCCAAATTAAATCTTTTAGTTCGGTAAGTCCTTGCTCTGCAACTGCAGAAATAAAAACGAAAGGTATTTTTGGTAAATCTTTTTTAATATCACGGATTAAATCTTCATCCAACATATCCGATTTGGTTATCGCTAAAAGCCGATCTTTGTGCAATAATTCAGGATTATATTGTTTCAACTCATTGAGTAAAATCTTATATTCTTTGTGAATATCCTCACTATCCGCTGGAACCATGAATAAAAGCAATGAATTTCGTTCAATATGGCGTAAAAAGCGCAAGCCTAATCCTTTCCCTTCATGCGCACCTTCTATAATTCCAGGAATATCCGCCATAATAAAAGAGCGGTAATCGCGGTATTTCACAATTCCAAGATTTGGTCGAAGCGTTGTAAAGGCATAATTTGCTATTTCCGGTTTCGCGGACGTCAAAACAGAAAGTAAGGTGCTTTTTCCTGCATTTGGGAAACCAACCAAACCAACATCTGCCAAAACTTTTAACTCAAGAACTTTCCAGTTTTCCTGTCCTTCTTCGCCTGGCTGTGCAAAACGTGGTGTTTGATTTGTTGGAGATTTGAAATTATTATTACCAAATCCTCCGCGACCGCCTGGCTGTAAAATGCGTTCTTCCCCTTCTTCTGTGATTTCAAACAAAACCTCACCAGTTTCCATGTCGCGCGCGATTGTCCCAAGCGGAACATCGATGTATTCATCTTGACCTTGCTTTCCAGTTTGTAGATTCAAGGAACCGTGTCCACCGTGACCAGCTTTGATGTGTTTTTTAAATTTTAAATGTAAAAGCGTCCAAAGTTGCTTGTTCCCGCGCACATAAATATGTCCGCCACGTCCGCCATCTCCGCCATCCGGTCCGCCTTTAGGGATGTATTTTTCCCTTCGAAAGTGCGTTGAACCTCCACCTCCGTTACCAGATTTGCAATGTATTTTTACATAATCCACAAAATTATCAGAAGCCATAATGCATTTTTTACAAAGTTAGGATTATTCATCCAATAAACTAAAAATGCCAACTTCCTTGAAAGTCGGCATTTACAAACTATTTAAAACCTATTATAAGGAATCTATTGCCTCAAACAGACGCGCCGTAATATGATCAATAGCACCAATTCCATCAATCGCAATAAATTTGCCCTGTTCTTGGTAATATTTCTTTACTGGTGCAGTTTCTGACTGGTACACATTTATTCTATTTTGAATCACTTCCGGATTAGCATCGTCTATTCGTCCGCTAATTTCAGCTCGTTTTTTCAACCGTTCTTTCAATTCATTTTCTTCTACTTCCAAAGCTAGCATTACACTAATAGAAGTATTCAAGGAATTCAAAAAAGAATCCAGTGCCTCCGCCTGTGCGTTTGTTCTAGGGAAACCGTCAAATATAAACCCATTAGAATCGGGATGTTTCAAGACCTCAGAACGCAACATATTGATGGTAACCTCATCTGGAACTAATTGTCCCTTATCCATAAAACTTTTCGCCAATACTCCTAGTTCCGTCTCGCCTTTAATATTGGCTCTAAAAACATCACCAGTAGATAAATGAACCAAATGATATTTTTCTATCAATCTTTCAGATTGTGTTCCTTTCCCAGCTCCGGGAGGTCCGAATAAAACAATATTCAACATACTTTTTAAACTTAGGTTACTCCTCTTTTAATTGGTAAATTTCTTTAATATTTCGTCCTTTCTCATTGTAATCCAAGCCATAACCGACAACAAATTTGTTAGGAATTGAAAAGCCAACAAACTCCGGTTCAACTTTTCCTAAAAAAGCATCTGGTTTGAAAAGAAGGGTGCAAATTTTTACAGATGCAGGATTTTCAATATGCAATAGGGTTTTAATCTTATCAATTGTGATTCCTGTATCCACAATGTCCTCTAAAATAATAACGTGTTTGTTCTCAATTTTTGTACTCAAACCAATCAATTCGTCTACTCTACCTTTTGATGTTGTTCCTTTATAGGAACTTACTTTCACAAAGGATATTTCGCAAGGTAGTGTGATACATTTTATCAAATCCGAAGAAAACATAAATGCCCCGTTCAAAATAGCGATAAAAATAACTTCCCTCCCTTGGTATTCTTTGTTAATCATTTCTGCAAGCGACGAAACTTCTTTTAAAATTTCTGCCTCTTTAATGAAAACCTCGAACGATTTATCTTGTAATTGAATCACGTATTACTATAATTTGAGCGACAAAGGTACAATTATATTAAAATAGTTCCATAAATATTTGTTCGGAAAGATTACCTAGACTCAAAAAATCCCCCTTATCTTTGTAGCATGCGAAAATGTTGGTTTGGTAATTCGACAAGACTTGGAATGATCGGTGGTGGTCAATTAGGTCGTATGTTTATTCAGGAAGCAATTAA
>JBIKZR010000101.1:0-6581 GCA_044354635.1 Crocinitomicaceae bacterium
TATTTCACCAGTTGAAAAAATCCACTGTATTTTTTTTCTTCGCCATTCAGAATGAGTAGAAAAAAATAGGTTCCTTCCGATAGTGCAGCGCCATTCCAATCGTTGGTGTAGTTTTCTTTTTCGTAAACGGTGTTACCCCAACGATTTAGGATCTTTAAGTAATTATCGGGATAATAATCTAAATATTGAAATGCTAAAAGGTCATTCTTTCCATCCTCGTTCGGCGTGACTATATTTGGAATGCTTATTTCAGCTGGCGCTACCATTTGATCCTGGCAATAAATCTCAGAGCAACCGTCTTCCGTAAATATTTCTAAACAAACCGTGTATACTCCAAGTGCTGCATATGCATGTTCCGTGTTTGGATCCAACGAAGCATTTCCGTCGCCAAAATCCCAGAAATACGCATTTATAGTTCCTGCTGCGCTTGTGGAAAGGTTGGTGAAATAAATGGGCGTATTTAAAATTCCAAATTCCGTTGAACTTGAGAAATTAGCGTTGGGCAATGGAACCGTTTGCATCGAAAAATTAACTGTGTCTGAAAAACAACCATTTTGTTCCGTAAATGCAGTGTAGCTAGATTCTAGGTTTGAATTTTCAGTAAAAAGCGTTCCGTTAATATTCCCAGTTCCAGAAGATGTCTCACTTTGCCAATTTACGGTTGAATTTGGCAGACAGGAAATTAAATTGATGGCGAATGGTTCTGCGGAACAAACAATACTGTCCCAAACAACGGAAACTTGAGGAGCCGTTTTAATTGGAACGACAACTGCTGTCATTCCGGCGATACTATTTCCACAAGCATCTGTAACAATCGCTGGGGGAACACTTAAAGTGGTGAAGTTTGTGTCGCAAAAATCCGGACAATTCGGAATGTTTAGCGTGAATTGGTAATAATTTGAACCATTTCCACATCCTACATTTGTTCCCTGCGTCACAACATCGGTTGACCAAGGATGTGAATATGTGTAGGGGGCAACACCGTAAATGGCATACGCTCTTCCAGTTATTGTGCAGGTATTCGAGCAAATTGGCGTTTGCGAAACAACCCATTTCCCTCCGTAAGTTTCTGCTGTTTTCCCAATTACTACGGCGCTAAACGGCCAAGAAGTTGTAAATGGATCGTAACGAATGTACGTTGTATTGCAACCTGTTCCAGGGCCGGTTCTTCCCAAATGCATGCGCAAATAGAAGTTTGTAGAAGTGCAGGATTCTGCATAACAGCAAGTCAGAGGATTCAATAAATTAAAATTTTCCAAATATCCTGTTCCAGGTAAAGTTGCAGTACTACCGGTTATTGTAAATGTTTGTGTGTTGCCGCAACTTGTACTGAAAAGCATTGATCCCTGGTTCATTGTAGCGCTGGTAAACGGATCTGCATAAAAACTCGCCGTAACGTTCAAGGCTGTTATTGTAACATCTGCAGGAATGGTTACTAAAATACTATCCTTGTTATATTGTGGGAGAATACACGAAGGCATACTTCCTCCATTCCAAGTTGTTGTCGGTCCTGTGATTATTGGATCTATTACCAGTGGAAACGTTCTTTCCGAGCTATTTAACCAGTCGAATGGTATTTTTATTTCCAGGGTTAAATTGTTTTTTTCTTTTTTCACGGAATACGCCGCAAGCATAAAATTGCTGTCTGCATCGTAACAAAAAGGCGCGTAAATGGTGCTAACGGTTTCACCAACCAAATTTTTCACAAGGAGATCTCCAGCCCAACCATCCGCTGTTTCTGATCCATTTTCTAAATTTTTCACAACTTGGAATCCTTCCGGCAATTCTAATTCTTCCGAGAAAACAATTCCATTGGAAGGAATGACAATATTTTCATGGAGAACATAGTTGTATTTCACCGCATTTTCATAAAAAATCAGTTGTTTGTCAATTCCGGGAAGCACGTTGAATTGTGTATTCTTGTTTCCAGTGAATTGAAATTCTGTCTGGATCAATTGGTCGTTAATTTTGCAATTCTTACCAAAAGTGAGAACGTTGGCTTTTGTTGACCCTTCTAGGAAACTAATTGCAAAACTGCCGTTTTCATATAAATACGTTGGAAATGGTTGCTGTGTTGCTGTCCAAGAATTATTTTTAAATGTCCTCAATTCAGGATCAATTGGAACTAATTTATGTTGTTCATCCCAGAAATGTATCGGCCGTTTGCTATACATTAGTTTTACATCTCCCTCCAAACTTTTAAAACGTGAAGAAAAAATAGTTCGTTGTTCCACTTCTTCCAGCCATTCAATTGAATCTTCAGCCAAAGTATTAGGAACAACTAAATTTGACTGAAAACCATAAAAATATGGATTCTTTTGGGAAAAAGCTGGAACAAGTGCCATGCAGAAAAAACCAACCATTAATTTTGAAACAGTGCTTTTCATATAGTAGTGTACGAATATTAATTAGTGAAATTAAACGCTAATTGCCTCAATTTCTATTTAATAGAGTTAAACTTACAATTTTTATTCCTTGTTTGAGCGAACTTACCATTGTTTTTTTATAAAAATTCAGTCTATAAAAAACGGAAGTAAATTAGAAGTTTTGCAAATCACCATAACTCTTTTTAAACAGAATAAATAACTTAAAAAAAATATAAAAAAAGTTAGCGTTTAATATCAGACGCGGTTTTTGTACCTTTGCGAATTATCCCAAAAATTCTGTAAACATGTTCACCAGCGAACTTTTTGAAAACTATGTTAACAGCAAAACAACGCCGCAAGTTAGAGCGAGAGCTTACGATGTGCTGGTTGAAAATCTCATCGTTGGAAAATTAGGAATTACTGCAAATGCGCGCGGTACAAGCTTGTATAAGGTGAATATTGTTTTATTTGAAGGTAAAATTCATTCCTCTTCTTGTACGTGTCCTTTTGCCGTTGAGCAGGTTTGCAAACATATTGTAGCGGTTTTGAAGGCAGCAGACAATATGCTAGTTGGAAAATCTGGTTTGCACGACGCTTCCATGCTAGGGGATGATATGTTGTCGGCGCATCCTTTTCTCTATTCATTTTTGGATTTTTCCTTCTCGCAACTTACGAATACATTTATTCTTGAACATCTAAGTGCAACTTCAACTGGCTCCTATCGAAATAGTCACATCGAAAAGATTGATTACGGCAGTGCTACAATTTCTGTTGCGCGTTCCTTTTATGAACGAAATGAGGTAAATCTTACGTTTCACAATGGCGACCTTACACTCGAATGCGCCTGTAAAATGCCGAAAAGATATTTGTGCGAACACCAGGAACAGGCATTGTATGTTTTGAAAGATAATCCTACCGCACGTGTTTTCTTTGATTCTGATTTTCGATTGGACTACCTTCAGAAAAAAGTGGTGGATTATGGATTGGAGAATGAAACCAATTTAGACGACTATTTTAAACTTAAATTGGAATACAATACCATTATTCTACAACCGATAATCAAAGGATTGGTTTCCATGGGAGAATCTGGAAAGCTGAAAATTGCTACTGCCTTGAAATTATCGAATCATGCGCCGATGGAATTTTCTGCAAGTGAGCAACTTACAGGACAATCGTTTATTGTTTTTGGACAAAACAATTATTCGGATGATTTTTATGTGAACGTAATGTCTTCCGGACTTACCAAAGATGGGAAAATTAAAAACCCTATTCGTTCCTTGAATGCTAAGAAATTGCTACTGCAAACGGAAGAGGCGCTTGAAATGAAATTTTACATGGCGATTTCCCAATTCAATAGTGAGGAAAGTCGGTATACGGAAAGGTTGTCGCCCGAGCTTCAAATTGCAGGTTTGCGTGCCGTTGTTAAAAATCCTTTGGAGCTAGATGTTTATTGTTTGAATCTCAAAAAATCCGACAATATCACTTCGAGTTCGATTGAACCGGTTACGTTAAGAAAAGTGGAAATCGACCTGCATTTCAAAGTGGTGCAAAAGGATAATTTTTACCAGATTACCCCGAAAATATTCTTGGATGGCAGTGTATTGTCGTATTCCAAAATTAAACTCGTTTACACCTATTTTTTGCGCGTGGAAAACGAGTTGCTTTTTATTCCGGATGCCGATATTATTCGGGTGCTCAATTACCTCAAAAAGCAAAACAATAAATTGCTGATTCACCAATCTAAATTTGAAGATTTTAGAGCAACGGTTCTTGCAGATTTAGAATCTAAAATCAGTATTGAATATTCCTTTTTGAAACCAGCAAGGGAAGAACAGCTGATTGAACAAGGATTTGATGGCGAATTGAAAAAGCTGATTTATTTATCGGAATCGGAGGATTATGTATTATTAACACCGGTGATGCGCTACGGAAAAGTGGAAGTTCCAATTCGAAGTAAACGACGAATTTACGCTTTGGATGCCGTAAATGAACCGTTTGAAGTTTCACGAGACGAATCCGCAGAAATCCGAATGCTTTTAAATGTGCAACGGATGCATCCAAATTTTACGGAACAAGAAGGCTTCGATTATTTTTACCTGCATAAAAAACATTTTTTGGACGAAGGATGGTTTTTAGATGTATTCGAAAATTGGGTGCTAGATGGAATAGAAATGCTCGGGTTCAACGATTTGAAAAACAACAATTTGAGTCCTTCCAAAATGAAAGTTGCGGTTTCCGTTTCCAGCGTAATAGATTGGTTTGACACCTCCGTAAAAGTTTCTTTTGGGAACCAGGAAGTGCGATTGAAAGATATCCAGCGTTCGCTCCACAACCATTCGCGTTTTGTGAAATTGGGCGACGGAAGAATGGGAATGATGCCAAAAGAATGGATGGAGAAATTTTCATCCTTTTTCCGTTCCGGAGAAGTCCACGATAGCCAAATTCGAACGGCAAAAGTTCATTTTTCTGTGATCGATGATTTGTTTGAGGAGGAGGTTCTTTCGCAAGAAGTAGTGGAGGAAATCCGAATGTACCGATCGAAATTGGTAGGATTTGAGCACATTGAGGAAGTGAAAATTCCTAAAAAACTAAAGGCAGAATTGCGGGATTACCAAAAACATGGTTTGAACTGGCTGCATTTTCTAGATGAATTTAATTTTGGTGGCTGTTTGGCAGATGATATGGGACTTGGAAAAACCATACAGATCCTGGCATTTATTCTTTCCCTAAAGGAGAAAAATGGACAAAAAACGCATTTAATTGTTCTGCCAACTTCGCTGTTATTCAATTGGCGACTGGAAATAGAAAAATTCGCACCATCTTTAAAATACCATACGATATACGGCTTGGACCGACAAAAAGACCACCAAGGATTAGAAAAATTCGATATTGTTTTCACAACTTATGGCACCTTGCTGAGTGATATTACTTTCTTGAAAGATTTCCGTTTCGACTATATTTTTCTGGATGAATCGCAAGCAATTAAAAACCCGGATTCCAAACGCTATAAAGCAGTTCGATTGTTGCAATCGCGCAATAAAATAGTACTTACCGGAACACCAATTGAGAACAATACCTTTGATTTATATGCACAATTTTCGTTTGCGAGTCCTGGTTTATTAGGGAATCAGCAACGATTCAAGGATAATTATTCCATTCCAATCGATAAATTCAAAGATGGACTCCGCGCAAAAGAATTGCAACAAAAATTGAATCCGTTTTTGTTACGGAGAACCAAAAAGCAAGTTGCAACGGAACTACCGGATAAAACCGAAATGGTGATTTACTGTGAAATGGGCGCGGAACAGCGAAAAGTGTACGACACCTATAAAAATGAATTCAAGCTGTATCTGCAAAGCAGCGATAAAGAGGAATTGGCGAATAAAAACATGCATATTTTGCAAGGTCTCACCAAGTTGCGCCAAATTTGTAATTCTCCCGCTCTCCTAAGTGATGAGGAATATTACGGCAGTGAATCGGCCAAATTAAACGAATTGATAGAGCAGATAGAAATGAAATCTTCCCAGCATAAGATTCTCGTTTTTTCGCAATTTGTAACGATGTTGGATTTGATAAAAACCGCTTTGGACGAGCGTTCCATTCGCTACGAATACCTTACTGGAAAAACGAAAGATAGGGCAGAGCGCGTGAGGAATTTCCAGGAAGATGATGAAACGCGTGTTTTCTTAATCAGTTTGAAAGCTGGCGGAACGGGATTAAATCTCACAGAAGCAGATTATGTTTTTATTGTCGATCCTTGGTGGAATCCAGCAGTGGAAAATCAGGCAATAGACCGCTGTTACCGCATCGGACAAAAGAAAAATGTGATGGCGATTCGACTTATTTGTCCCGATACAATCGAAGAGAAAATTTTAGTGCTCCAAGCAGGAAAAAAAGAATTAATCGATGATTTGATTAAAATCGATAGCAATGCGGTGAAAAGTTTGTCGAAAGACGATTTACTGAATTTATTGGATTGAGAAATTGTATGAGAAAATATAGTCAATAATATGAAAGGATTTCTGAAATAAGAAATATTCTTACATATCATATTTACGCAAGAAATTCACAATAAGAGTGAGTAAGAAAATTCAACAATTCAAAAAAACTTCAAAAATAATCCCTATTTTTAAAAAATTAAAAATTAAAATATGTTCAATAAATTTACATTAGCAGATAAACTTTTATTCATTGCGGCACTTTTATCGCTGATTT
>JBIKZR010000102.1:0-6557 GCA_044354635.1 Crocinitomicaceae bacterium
TTCCAAATCCCTTATTAAACACCTCTATTTCCGCTTCCATCCGCGCAAAAACTTCCATATTCACAATGATTTCAGCATTCGATCCTTCACCAAGATGTATATTTTTGCGCTTCGCCCAATCTTTTAAATAAGCGAAATTTGGAATAATTAATGCGGCTGGAAATTTCTCGCCCTCGCCAATTACCATAATTTGCTCGATAAATCTGGATTCTTTGAATTTATTTTCCATTGCTTGGGGAACAATATATTTCCCTCCAGATGTTTTGAAAATTTCCTTTTTACGATCTGTGATTTTCAAGAATTTCCCTTCTTGAAAGGTTCCGATATCACCTGTGTGAAACCAACCTTCCGAGTCGATTGCTTCTGCAGTGACTTCTGGAAGATTGTAGTATCCAAGCATAACATTTGGGCCTTTTACCAGGATTTCACCGTCTTCCGCTATTTTAACTTGCACATCGTCGATTAAAGTTCCAACCGTTCCGATGCGAATACCTTTCACAAAACTATTTACAGAAACAACAGGAGAAGTTTCAGATAAACCATACCCTTCTAAAATTGGAATGCCAGCTGCTAAAAACATTCGAGCTAGACGCGGCTGTAATGCAGCACTTCCAGAGGCAATTGCATGAACATTTCCTCCGAGCGCTTCTTGCCATTTTGAAAATATTAGTTTCCGTGCAATGGCTAGTTTGAATGTGTACCATGCACTTTTTCCTACCACATCGTATTGCTCACCAAGTGCAACAGCCCAAAAGAATAATCGGCGTTTTATTCCCGTTAAATCTTCTCCTTTTGCCATTATTTTATCAAAAACCTTCTCAATTAAACGCGGAACAGCAGAAAAAACATGCGGTTTAACTTCTTTTATATTTTCGCCAATTGTTTCCATCGATTCCGCAAAATGAATGGAACATCCCAAATGCATGTACAAATAATGAAGCATGCGCTCGTAGATATGGCAAACAGGCAAAAAGGACAAAACTCTAGAAGTATGATCCGCAGGAATCGGTTCAACACAGCCGGAAACATTGGAAAGTATATTGTGGTGCGATAACATTACACCTTTTGGATTTCCAGTTGTGCCGGAAGTGTAAATTACTGTTGCAAGATCATGGCTTTGCACAACTTCCATACGCGCCAAAACTGCAGCTTCTTCCACCTCTTCAGCGTGTTGGTGAATACTTTTCCAATTTGGGCAAGAAGCGATAATTTCAAACGAAAATAAGTGCTCCAAACTCGGAACAGAATTTCTTATATTTTGTATTTTGGTGCAAAGTTCACTGTTGCCAACGAAGCACATTTTTACTTTTGCATCGTTTAAAATATACCGGTAATCATTTTCTGAAATGTTGGGATAAAGCGGCACTACGATTGCGCCAATTTGCTGAATCGCGATATCCATAATGTTCCATTCCACGCGGTTGTTTGAAACAAGTGCAACGGTATCTCCTGGAGCTATTCCAAAAGCAATTAAGCCTCTGGAAACGAGCATCGCTTCCTCCAAAAATTGGTGTGTTGAAACCCCAATCCATTCGCCATTTGTTTTGGTAACAAACATATCCGACCTAGGATATTTCTCCAATTGATAATACGGAATATCGAATAATCTTTTCGCTTGAATCATAGTTTTTTGGCTTTGTAGTGCGTACGAATATAAATAAAAAAATATCCTTTTGAAATCTATAGTGTTGATTAAACATAAAATTTTGAATGCAGAGGGTTTACATTATCTAAAGAATAAGTAGTTTTTTTTTATTTTTCACTTGTTTTAAATTAGGCTAATTTTTCAAGAAAAATGCAGTAATACAAGCCAAATAAAAATGCACTTTTTTTATGGTGTTGCTCTTTTTAATCGGACGTTAAAAAATTCGATAATTTGAACCTACGAAATATTCATTCATACCTTTGATTTATTCGTCAGCAAAGTCAAATCCTTATTTGCTCCGTATATTTGATTGTTACCCGAAATAGAAAAGTTTCACAGAAATTTTATGAAGGTGTAACTTTTACAGTTCTCAGATTGTTTTAACTGCAATTGCAAAGGAAATTTTGAAAAGACACGAGTACAATAGTGTAGTAAGTTCACATAGCAATAAATTATATGGCTATGCGGTGAAATTTCTCCGTAATACGGAGGATGCACAAGATATTGTACAAGATGTTTTCGAAAAATTATGGATCAACCGTAAAAAAGTGGAAGTAGAAAAGGCAAAATCGTGGATGTTTACAACTGCGCACAATGCCATGCTAAATTTGATTAACAAAAAACAACGCACACAATTTCCAGGTGATGATAAATTACCGGAAAATAGTAAAGCAGATGTTAGTGTTTTTGAATCGAAGCAGCTAATTGACAGAGCAGTCAATATTTTACCTCTGATACAGAAAAGTATCATTTTACTGCGTGATTTAGAAGGGTATTCCTACGAGGAAATAGGTTCAATTTTAGAATTATCCGATTCTCAAGTAAAGGTGTATTTGTTCCGAGCAAGAAACAAAATTAAAAAGCAGTTAAAAGGTTTGGTAGAATTGGTATGAGTATCCCGTCTTTCTCAAATATTGATCGTTGGCTTTTTGAGCGAATGGAAGGAAATCTTTCCACAGAGCAATTGGCGCAATTACAAGCATTTTTGCTAAAACATCCTGAATTGGATGTCGACCAAGATATGTGGGAACTTGCAAAAGTAGATGCGGAAGAATTAGTTTTCCCTAACCAACAAAGACTACTTAAACGAGAGGGAATTGGTTGGTATGCAATTTCTGACTATTCTGCGATTGCCCTCGTTATTCTTATCGGACTATTTATTCAATTCAGCGGTTTGGAAAACGTTCCACTTACGCAGGTTATTCATCCAGATTCTGCTCAAAATACGGCAACATTACCAACGCTTCATCCGTCTAAATTCAAGCAAAATATAGCCGCAGCGAATTCAGAAATTGTTGTAAAGACAAAAAAACCAGCTAATAAGCGGATTGAAAATAGCCCTTCATTACCTTCTAATGGAAATTTCTCTCCTTTGAAAGCTACTATTTCTAGTAATCCAAGTAATAATTTAACGCTTAATCTAACGCGTAATTTTGAAAACACCGAAAAGAAGCAATATCCTGTAGATGTTCAAGAAAATTTTCAGGAAATCGAAAATAGTGGAATTGAAAGTGATGTAACGGTGACAGAAGGTTCGAATTTAAATTCATTACCATTGGCTACGAATCAAAATGAAACTGCCATAAAACCAGATAGAGTAGAAGATAAATTGGTGATTACGCAAAACAAAACCAATGAATTAAAGGAAACAAAGTCAATTCAGAAAGAGGATGAATTAACTAGTATTGTGCAGGAAGCAACTATTACTTCAAAATCTTTGAAATTGAATTACGGCTATACAATGCACAATAAAATGAGAAAAATTGGTCGTTCCATCCAACGAATGATGGACAATCCAATAGCCTTAAAAAACAGAAAAGATACGTATTACCATATTCCAGGAATGCAAGCGATGGATGTGAATTTCGGTTCTGCGGGAACGATGCTTGCAACCCGCGTTCAATCAGTCTCTAGAGCGCAATGGCTTGGACAAGAAAATCAGCAAATCATCAACCAGCTTTCAATCGATGGATATTCTTATGGAATGCGGGGTGGTGTTGGTTTTCAGTTTAACCACAATTACTATGGAAAAGGTGGAATAGAAAATTACCACGCTTCGTTACTGTATTCACCGAAGTTTTCGATTGCCCGAAATGTGTTAATCGAACCATCCATTCGCTTTAAAATGGGAAATAAATCTGTCAATAGCGGCCAGTTACAAAGTGGTTCTATTGTTGAATTTGATAGAATGAATTCTAAATTATTTTATTCACCAGGTGAGCAACCAATCGGAAAGAGTTTGTGGTACAAAGATTTGGGACTTGGTTTAATGGTGAATACCAAATGGTTTTATGTTGGAATTCAAGGGGATAATTTACTGGAGCATTACGATAATATTTATTCCAATAACCTTGAAGATCCTAGAAGAGCAGGAAAGCATTTCGTTGCAACAATTGGAACAGATTATGAATCCAAAAAAGAAAAAACTACATTCTCCCCATATTTTGTTTACCAAAAGCAAGAAAAATTGGAAGAAGGTTGGTTGGGAATGAATTTCCGCTACCATTGGTTAATGGCAGGTGCGGCAATTTCCACCAATCTAGAACCTGCAGCATCCTTAGGATTAAATTTCGATCATTTTATGCTAACGTATAATGCAGATTATACCTATTCTCAAGTATTGAATAAACATACTTTATCACATCAATTAACAATACGGTTTTTAACAAAGCCAAGCCGATTTGGACAACGACTTTTAAATCAAGCACTATGAAAAAAATAATTACAGCCGTATCTTTCCTTTTTATTATTGGAACTGTTTATGCCCAAGATCCAACATTTACGCAATTTTACGCCAATCCATTGTATCTTAATCCAGCATTGGCAGGATCCAATAATTGTGGGCGAATTGCATCCAATTATAGAAATGAATGGCCGCAATTAACTGGAAATTACATAACCTACAGTGCTTCTTACGACCAGTATTTTAAAAATATTTCTGGTGGTTTTGGAATTCTTGCAACGCACGATCAGCAGGGGCAGGGAACTATCAAAACTACCATGCTTGGGTTAATTTATTCCTACCACGCCACTTTGACGCGTAAATGGAAATTATTATTCGGGGTGCGCGCTGCTTGGTATCAGAAATCTTTGGATTGGGATAAATTGACTTTTGGAGACATGATTGATCCGAGACGTGGATTCATTTATGCAACTGGAGATGTTCCAAGAGGCGGAACGCGAGGTTTTTTCGATGCTTCTGCTGGAACAGTTATTTACAATAAGAATTTTTTCGCCGGTGTTGCAGTGCACCATTTAAATACACCGAATGAATCGATGATTATTGGTGATTCAAAATTGCCAATGCGCTTCACTGCGCACATGGGTGCAGAAATTCAACTGGGAACAAAATCTAAATATTCCAATACTACTTCAATCATGCCAAATGTAATTTACCAATATCAAAATGGTTTCCAAGAATTAAGTGTTGGAACGTACATTAAATATGGTGCGTTCAACGCTGGAGCGTGGTATAGAAATAGAGATGCATTTATTTTGACTATTGGAATTAATACGGGTAAATTTAGACTTGGGTACAGTTACGATGTTACCGTTTCCAAATTGAATAATGGCGTTTCTGGTGGTTCCCACGAGATTTCTTTAGGATTCAATTTGAAATGTAAAAAATCTGTGCAAAAATTCAGAATGATATCGTGTCCTTCGTTCTAATATAGAAGGGTATAAAATACGCCACTTTTTCCTGGTTAGTAAAGTGGTTTTTTTGTTGTGAAAAGGTTTAGACGAAAGTGTAAACCTTTTTTCATTTAGTGGATTTTTTTGGACTTTAACTGCAGAAATTTTCGACAATAAACCATTTTAAAGAGAACTCTCAACCATCTATTCGGTGGAATACACTTTTTTTCCTTTGATAAATGTGTACAAGGAAAAGTTCGGCTGGTATTCCGGCGCGGAACGAACAGGGTTTTCAAAAATCACAAAAGTGGCGTCTTTTCCTTTTTCCAGCGATCCAGTTTCGTTTTCCTGAAAGGATGCAAAAGCTGCCCAAATGGTCATTCCTTTCACACAATCTTCGAATGTGATGGATTCGTTTGCATAGAATCCTGCTGAAGGGCTGTTTTCTGCATTTTTTCGCTGAACAGCAGCATGGATGGTTAAAAATGGATCTGTCAATTCAATTGGGAAATCGGTTCCAATTGCCAACATTCCATATTGATTCAAAAGCGATTTGTAAGCATACGCGCCGAGCATTCGGGTTTTTCCAATGCGTTGTTCTGCCCAACGTTGGTCTGAAACGGCATGTGTTGGTTGCACAGAAGGAAAGATGGCGTATTTTCCAAAAAGTTCCATATCTTTCGGATCAACAACTTGCGCATGTTCGATTCTCCAGCGGTGGTCTTTATTTACCTCGAATATGCGTTCGTATAATTCCAATAAAATATGGTTGGTGGAGTCTCCAATCGCGTGCGTGTTCATCTGATAACCTGTTTTTTCACAAATTGCAGCAACTTCTTTCATTTTTTCCAGAGGTGTAGTAAGTACGCCAAAATGATTGTGTTGATCGGAATAGGGTTTTTTTAACAACGCACCTCTAGATCCAAGTGCGCCATCTCCAATCACTTTGAAACTGCGAATACTTAGATTTTTATGCTGGTAAATCCCTTTTTCTTCCGCAAATTGAATATTTTCTTTGCTTGGCATGAGCATGGCGTACACATTCAATGTAAATCCATGGCGATCTATCATTTCTTTAAAAAAAGCAATATCGTCAAATCCAATTCCCGCTTCGTGCACACCGGTAATTCCATATTGAAACAGCTCTTGCTGAATCTCTTGAAACGCACCAATCACTTCTTTTTTCGGGAAAGAAGGCAACAAAGCGTAAACCGGATTCATGGCATTATCTACTAATAATCCGGTACATTTTCCATCTTTCACGTGTATAATTCCACCT
>JBIKZR010000103.1:0-6551 GCA_044354635.1 Crocinitomicaceae bacterium
CTGATATTCAATTTCCGAGCTAAAAATCCGTCGAAAAAATCAAAAAAGGCACCTAAAAAAATTACAAATGGCGCTAAATCTATCCTGCCAGCTAAGGTCAAAAGGATGGAAACTACGCCACATATTAAATTTGCTGCTGTAAATAAATTTGGGATATTGAACATTGACTTTTTTTTGTTAATTTTTGGAAGTGCAAAGTAATAAAATCGAGTTGGTTTGCACAACAAAAGTTACTAATTTTAAGATTCATAATACATCAAATATTCTTTTCTAAAAAAAAGCAGCTGTATTTTTTTAAATTTATCCTGTGATTTAGCTTTCTATTCAGGCCAGGTGAATCAAATTGAAAGCCTGAAAAAATCATATTATTTTAAAAATTGAATTACCTTTAACTCAAAATGATGATGACTGGAAATTATTGTTTGTACAATTTTATTCTAAAGTTGCAGTTTATACCAGTAAATTTTTCATTTATACCACTTTGATTGTGAAACAAATATTAACTATACTTTTTCTTTGTGCTTTTATTAAAGCTCATTCTCAGGACGGGACTTTAGCACCAAAATATTCCAACGAGTTTTTGGCAATTGGCATTGGTGCAGATGCCTTAGGATTAGGCAATTCTGTCGTCGCACAAACGGGAAATGTCAATTCAGGCTATTGGAATCCTGCAGGTTTGACAAATGTAAAAAAATGGGTCGAAGTTGGCGCGATGCATTCAGAATATTTCGCTGGAATTGCCAAATATGACTACTTAGGAATTGCACATTCTATTGATGAAAAAAGTACGTTCGGTGTTTCGGTAATACGATTTGCAGTGGACGATATACCGAACACTACTCAGCTAATTGATAATGCAGGTAATATTAATTACGACAACATTTCCACCTTTACCGCTGCAGATTATGCTTTTTTATTCTCCTATGCTAGGAAATTAAAACTGCCAGGATTGAGCGTTGGCGGTAATTTTAAATTTATACACAGAAAAGTTGGCGATTTTGCTAAATCATGGGGCTTTGGAATAGACGCAGGTGCGCAATACCAATTAAAAAAGCATTGGAAATTTGGCGTTATGGCGCGCGATGTTACTTCGACCTTCAATGCTTGGGTTTTTGATCTAAACCAACAAACGCAAGAAATTTTTATTGCAACTGGCAATGAAATTCCTGAAAATGGTTTAGAATTGACTTTGCCTCGTGTTATTTTTGCGGGACACGGTAAATTTGACCTTGGAAAAAAAGGAATCTATGCCGCTGGAGAAATCGATTTAGATGTTACAACAGATGGCAGAAGAAATACAATTCTTAAGTCTGGTGTTTTTTCCTTAGATCCACACATGGGAATTGAATTTGGTTTTAAAAATTATGTCGCGGTTCGGGGCGGAATTTCAAATATGCAGTATATAAAAAGCTTTGATGATTCAAAAACACTCAATTTTCAGCCGAATATTGGAATTGGACTAACGATAAAGAATTTTCATCTCGACTATGCATTCACTGATATTGGCGATGCATCTGTTGCTTTGTATTCGCATGTTATTTCTTTAAGATTGAAACTGGATAAACCTAAAAACATGCAATAAAATGAAAACAATAGTATTTCTTTTACTGCTTTGTATTTCTTTAAATTTTAATTCATTCGCTCAGGTATTTGGAAATGAGTGGATTCAGTATTCTCAAAAATATTACGCCTTCAAAATTCATACTTCAGGCATTCACAAAATAGATTTTTCTGCACTGCAAAACGCGAATATTACCACAAATGCTTTTTCCACTCAAAACATTCAACTATTTGGAAGAGAACAGGAAATTCCTTTATACATTGAAGACGGTGGGGATTCAAGTTTTGATCCAGGCGATTATTTATTGTTTTATGCAGAGAAAAATGACGGCTGGCTAGATTCTACTCTTTACGCTTCTGCAAGTGATGTGGGCAATCCAAAATACAGTTTATACAACGATACAATTCAATATTTTTTTACTTGGAATACTGCAACAAACAATAAGCGTTTCCAACTTGAAACAGACACGGATATTGCAGCCTACGCTCCATCAAACTATATTTTGTTTGAGCGCTTCCAATCCAATAATTCAAGTTATAACGAAGGTGAAAAATATTCGGACGCATCAAGTTCCTTTTTTACTTCTGGGGAAGGTTGGGGAAGCAGTCAAGTCAATGGCGCCGGCGGTTATACATGGGATGCGAGTACTACACAAATCGATCAAATTTACCAAGGAACCGACGCACCGCTGATTCAGTATAAATCTGTAACTGTAGGCGTTTCGAACGCGAGTTTTTCTGGAGTTGGAAATCACCATACAAAGCATACCATTGGATCTTCTAATTTCGTAATCTGTGATTCAATATTCACAGGTTGGAAAGCGATTCACATTTCCAAAACATTTCCAGCATCCATTCTTCCTGCAAGTGGTAATTCAAATTTTAAAATTTCAATCGTCGGTGACCAAGGTGCTGCAACTGATTATCAATCTATTAATTATTGGTCGTTTCTTTACCCTCGAATCCCTAATCTATCTGGCGCGACGAGTTCAAACTTTCTTGTTGAAAACAATGCTTTACAATCAAAAATAAGAGTTGATTTAACCAATATTTCTTCTTTAAATCCATTATTTTTTGTTTTGGGTGAAAATCCGAGGAAATTAGCACCTATTTCAAATGGAGGAGTGTCCAGTTTACTAATTCCAAATAGTAGTTCAGGTGCGAATCAGCGCATAGTTCAACAAGATGCCACTTCGATTCTAACCATTTCCAATTTAGTTTCCGTAGGACCTGGTGATAGATTCACGGATTTTGAGTCGATGGAAACGGACAGCTCATTACTCCTGATTTACCATCCAAAACTTCAGGCAGCTTCCGCTCAATATGCGGACTATCGTTCTTCAGATCTTGGTGGAAATCACACCGTAATTTTTGCAAATGTAAATGAATTATACCAACAATATGGTGGAGGAATTGAAAAGCACATCAATGGAATCCGTCGTTTTTCGCACCATATTTATGAAACTTCTACGGTTAAACCAGTAGGACTTTTTTTAATTGGAAAAGGTATTCGGGAAGCAAATATCGTTAGTATTCTATCTACTGGACCAGGCTCTAGAAAAAATTCAACCAATTTCGCAGCATCCTTAATCCCCTCATTTGGACAACCTTCGAGTGATGCCTGTATAACATCGAATTTAACAGGAACAACAAAATGGAAACCATTGATTCCAACGGGGAGAATCGCTGTAAACAGTAACCAAGAACTAAGCGATTACTTGGATAAGGTCAAAGAACACGAGCAAAACCAAGATCCACTTTCAGAATATTCTTCCAGCACAAAAGATTGGCAAAAACAAGTATTGCATTTTATTGGAGGATCGAATGTTGGCCAACAAAATCTTTTCGGGCAATACATGGGTGCTCTTGCCAATATCCTGAAAAAGGAGAAATTTGGTGGTAACGTTCAATCCATTGCGAAAATTGGAAACAATCCACTTTCTCCTACGGAATTAAATGCTGTAATGGACAGAATACGAGATGGTGTTTCATTGATCAATCTATTTGGCCATTACAATAGTTCTTCCTCCGGTTTTGAAATCAATATCGATGAGCCTTCCAATTGGAATAACCAAGGGAAATATCCATTAATCATTACGAACTCCTGCTACAATGGAGATATTTTTCAAAACTCTGTTTCGAAATCAGAAGAATTTGTTCGTTCCGTAAATAGCGGAGCAATTGGCTACATTGGAACGATTGGGCTAGGATTTCCACATACACTCAACCAATATTCCAGCCAATTATACAAGCAGTTCAGTGGCGTTAATTACGGAAAAACCCTTGGGAAACAAATTCAAGAAACCATTGCAACTTTAGAAACACCGACAGGAGATTTATTCATTGAAAGTACGTGTCTGCAGATGACTTTGAATGGTGATCCAATGGTGAAATTAAATTGGCACGAGCGACCAGAAATTGAAATAACAGAACAGAGTATCTCTTTTTTACCGGAAGATTTAAACCTAACAGTAGATAGTATTCAGATAAATTTAGACCTAAAAAATCTTGGTCGTTCCATAACAGATACTTTTTTAGTGGAAGTAACAAGAAATTTTCCTTCCACAACAGTCGACTCGGTTTACATATTTTTAATCCCTGAACTCCACTATACATCTACTTTATCGTTCAAATTACCACTTCAGGCAAACATTGGAATTGGAATCAATACCTTCAGTTTTAAAATAGACCAACCCAGTTTTCTCGATGAGCAATACGACGAAGTGTTAAACAATCAAGTTGTAAAAACACTATTTATTGATATTGATGGTATTCAACCTATTTTGCCTTATGAATTTGCCGTTGTACCGAACGATAGCGTTACAGTCAAAGCATCCACAATTAATCCAATTGCGGAACTCAACACGTACCGATTTGAAATTGACACAATAGATTTTGAAGGTGCGGCAAGCCCATTTCACCGTTTCGCTTTAATTACGGGATTGGGAGGAATCAAGGAAATCAATCCATCCCAATGGATTTTGTCTAGCTCAATGGTAAATGCGCCGCTCATATGCACAGATAGTACTGTTTATTTCTGGCGCGTTGCGGTAGATGATCCCAACCCACTTTGGCGAGAAAGTTCGTTTCAATATATTCCAAATAAAACAGGTTGGGGACAAGATCATTTTTTTCAATTTAAGAAAAACAATTTTAATGGAGTAGAGTATAACCGCACAAATCATTTACGCGAATTTTATCCATTTTCAAAATCATTAGCTTGCAATGTGCTTTATTCTACCTCAGAACCTGGGATTTATCAAAATGATTATTCGCTAGATGGCCAACAACAGGATTATGGAATAATCAATTTCACACCAAAATTTCATGTTGCTGTGATTGATAAATATACCTTGGAACCTTGGGGAACAAGATATGCTCCAACCAATCAGAATATGAATAACAATTTCGGAAATGCAAATGATAATTATTTCCGCGTAATCAAGTATTTTACATTTCATCAAAATAACCTAAGTCAAATGGCTGCATTTGAAAACATGATAGAAAACAGTGTGCCTGATGGTAATTTTATTTTAATTTATTCTCCAATGACAACTCTTTTCAATCAATTACCTTTGTCCGTTATTTCAACATTTCAAAACTTAGGGTCAGACAGCATAGTACCTGGAAGAAATAATCTTCCTTTTGCATTTTTTTGTCGAAAGGGAGATGTTAACTCCGTTGTGGAGAATTATGCACAATTTCCAGGAGAAAATGTTCATTTAACGGCATTGGTTGAAGGCTACGATTTTATTGGAAGCGAATCATCCGAATTAATAGGCCCTGCAGCGGATTGGCAATCCCTTTTCTGGAAACAAGATCCATTAAATAATCCAAATGGAGATTCAACAATGCTTTATGTAAAAGCCTATACTAGTGAAGGAATTTACCAAACAACCGATACACTCACTTTCACGCTAAACGATTCCATTATCGATTTGAGTGCGTATGTTAACGCAAGTGATTATCCATTTATACAACTCAGCGCTTTTTATACAGATGCTGTAGGTTTTTCACCAGCGCAAATAGACAGATGGCACGTGTTGTACACGCCACTTCCAGAAGCTGCAATTGATGGAAGTTCGGGGTATTCCTGGCTACCAAACTCAGATACGTTAACGGAAGGAGAAACGGTTCAATTTGCAGTAGACATCAAAAACATTTTCACTTTACCAATGGATTCTTTGCTCGTAAGCTATTGGATTCAAGATGATAACCAGCAGAAACATCCAATTAGTTATTCCAGACAAGATTCCCTTTTAGTAGGTGAGATATTTCGTGACACCATAACATTTTCGACTATCGGTTTGCTTGGATTGAATTCGTTTTGGATGGAAGTAAATCCATATGTGAATGGAAGTTTATTTGTAACCGACCAACCCGAACAAAAACACTTCAATAATCTACTACAAATTCCTTTTTATGTTTCTGGCGACGATCAACACCCTATTTTAGATGTTACATTTAATGGTCGACATATTTTAAATGGCGATATCGTTTCTCCGGAAAGCGAGATATTAATCTCCCTGAAAGACGAGAATGAATTATTATTGATGAATGCAATTTCCGATACAGCATTATTTGGGATTTACCTGACGGATCCTGATGGAAAACAAAGTAGAATTCCTTTTATGGACACAGACGGGAATACTGTTATGCAATGGATTCCAGCGGAAAGCCAAAGCAAACGTTTTAAAATCATCTACCCTGCCTATTTCGCGAAAGATGGTAAATATACAATTTCAGTGCAAGGTTCAGATAGAAGTGGCAACGAATCTGGCGATTTGGAGTACCGTATCACTTTTGAAGTAATACATGAATCTGCCATTACACAAATGGTGAACTATCCGAATCCGTTCAGTACAAGCACGCGTTTTGTATTTACATTGACTGGCCTTGAAGCTCCCGATGAAATAATTATTCAAATTATGACAGTCTCAGGAAGAGTAGTTCGGGAAATTACAGAAGATGAATTAGGAACCATTCAAATT
>JBIKZR010000104.1:0-6540 GCA_044354635.1 Crocinitomicaceae bacterium
CTTTTAGGAAAAGTAACGGTTGACTTTTCGAATGTGGAAAATTGGGATGTCTTTTACTTGAACAATAAAACATATATTACAGGTATTGATGGTTTAGAGAATAATGTATATTTGTATGAATTGGATGGCACTAATCTTCTAGATAAGCCATTGGAAGGCAGTACAAAAAGCATGATAAACTCGTCTGATAATGTGTTAACCCTTACCACGATTATAGACAATTATTTAATACAATACAAAATTAACCGTTAAACTATTACTATGAGATTACTTCAAAAAGTCTATTTTATTTTAGTTTTTGCACTTTCTTTTCACGCAAATTCTCAAAACTATTTAGGTGTTCACAGCAGCAATTATGCTGGAGTCATGGGGACAGATTTGCAACCAGCGAGTTTTGTCGATGGGCGATTTGCTGTAGATATCAATTTAGCAAGTTTTAATTTTAACACCTACACAAATGCCGTTGCTTTTGACACGAAGGATATGCCTAAATGGTGGGTAAAATCATTTAGTGATACAGCAATTTATAATTCTTGGGCAACACCAACAGCTACTTTCACGGACAGATATTTGGTAAAACGTTACGATCAGAATTCATCCAAAACACTTGGGGTATATTCTAATACACAAGTGGATATATTGAATTTTATGTTTCATATAAAACCCACCATTGCAATAGGATTTTCAGCAAAGTTTAGGTCCATTACTAATGCAGATAATATCGATCCAAAACTTGCGATTTTGGGAGAAAACGAATTGAATTATTCCCAATTATGGAATGTTCCTTTAAATGAAGAATTAATATCGGTGAACCATTTATCCTGGTTGGAATATGGCTTCAATTATGCACAAGTATTAAAAGACGATGGAGAACATTTCCTAAAAATGGGAGGTCGTGCAAAATACCTATCTGGCATCGCAGCTGCTTTTTTATCTACTGATAATTTCAAATACCAATTAAACAATGCAGATACTTCAGCTCTGCTTCAAGGTGATTTTAATTATGGCTATTCTGGAAATATCGATGCGTATGCGAATGGCTCAGAAACAGGTATTCCAAAACAAGCTTCAAAATTTGGCTTAGGTTTGGATCTCGGATTCGTTTATGAATGGCGTCCAAACTGGAAAGAATATAAATACGATATGGATGGCGAAACAAATATTTGGAGGAAAGACCAAAATAAATACAAAATTCGAATTGGAGCATCCCTTTTGGACCTTGGGGGAATGAAATTTCAAAAAGGTGGAATGAGCAGAAACTTCAATATAAATTCTACAACTCCGTTTGACTTGCACGTTTTTGATTCAGCGGAATCACTTTTGGAGGCGGATCAAAAAATTGATAGTTTAATCACAAATTCCGGTGAATGGACTGCTGGCGAGGATACTTCATCGACTTTTTTCATGAAAACACCGACGGCGTTGAGTTTACAATTTGATTTTCACATTTGGAAATCATTTTATGTGAATGCCACAGGTATAATAAATTTAAACACCAAAGCAACCGGAACAAGTGTACATATTGCAAATCAATTTTCAATTACACCAAGTTTTGATTATGCTTGGTTTGGAATACACGTTCCAATATCTATTAATTCCTACTCCGGGTTTAAAACTGGAATAGCAACTAGACTCGGTCCGTTGACACTTGGAATAACCGATTTCAAAACATTACTTGCAACTGGCCAAGTTCGAGGAGCGGAAGTTTTTGCTGGATTGAGAATTCCTGTTCTATATTCAGAACCAAAAGATATGGATAAAGACAAAGTATCTGACCGCGTGGATGAATGTCAAACGGAACCTGGAATTTGGTCGTTCAAAGGCTGTCCGGATACGGATGGTGATGGAATAAAAGATATTGATGATAAATGTCCTACCGAATTTGGATTGGTAAAATTCAATGGTTGTCCAGATAAAGATGGCGATGGAATTACAGATAAAGAAGACGCTTGCCCGGATTTGGCAGGAGATCTAAAATTAAAAGGTTGTCCGGATTCAGATGGCGATGGAATAATAGACCCAGAAGATGCCTGTCCTTCAACCAAAGGATTGGTAGCTTTCAAAGGCTGTCCAGACACGGACAATGACGGAATCAAAGACCTTGACGATGCTTGTCCAGATGTTGCAGGTCCGCTTGTGAATCAAGGTTGCCCAGATACAGATTTAGACGGGATATTTGACTTTTTAGATAATTGCCCAACTGTTTACGGACCGAAAGAAAATAATGGCTGTCCATGGCCAGATACGGATGGAGATGGATTGTTGGATAAAAATGATGAATGTCCATACATAGCAGGCCCAATAAAAAATAAAGGTTGTCCGTATCAAGACACCGATAATGATGGCGTTTTGGATAAAGACGATGAATGTCCAAATACAGCAGGCCCAATTTCCAACAAAGGATGTCCTGTAATTGAGAAAGAAATTATCGAAATTCTGAAAACTGCATTTGATAATTTAGAGTTTGAAACAGGAAAGGATATTATAAAATCCAGTTCTTTTTCTTCCTTGACAGAATTATATGAAGTGTTGAATAAGAAACCATTGTGGGGACTACAAATTTCCGGACATACCGATAATGTTGGAGATGATCAGCAAAACCTGGTATTGTCTAAGAAACGTGCAGAAGCAGTTAGAAGTTTTATGATTTCGAAAGGTATCGACGCAAGTAGGCTGACTGTTTTATACTTTGGTGAAACAAAACCAATTGCTTCAAACGACACAGTTGAAGGACGCCAGAAGAACCGTCGTGTAGAAATGAAGATAATAATCAAATAAAACCTTTTTTTTTATTTGGAAGGGTCGGCTGAAAGGTCGGCCCTTTTTCATGAAAACAGATTATTTAAACTAATTTTGGATTATGATACATTTAGCCAAAAAACACCGATATGCATTAAGTATTCTAACTGGAGTACTTTTAGTTGTTTCGTTTCCGTTCACAGGAAGTTTAACGCCATTGGTTTTTATTTCATGGATTCCCTTGTTGTTTGTCGAAAGTTATATCAGCAAGAAAAACTATCGTTCCGGTAAACTATTTCTGCATGCTTTTATTGCTTTTAGCATCTACAATGTTGGAACAACCTGGTGGATTTGGAACGCAAGTTTAGAAGGTGCTCTGATGGCATTTTCGCTGAATTCACTTTTTATGGCGAGCGTTTTTTTTCTATTTCACCTTACAAAAAAAAATGTTGGACAAAAAGAAGGGTATTTGTCGCTTCTGTTTTATTGGATTGCGTTTGAATATTTCCACTACCATTGGGAATTATCCTGGCCATGGCTGAATTTAGGGAATTCATTTTCAATTGTACCTTCCATCGTTCAATGGTATTCTTATACCGGAGTGCTTGGAGGAACATTTTGGATTCTGCTTTCGAATTTAGTTGGCTTTCGAATACTGGACAATGTATTCATCAAAAGAGAAAAATGGTTGGTTCAAACACCTTTAATCTATGGCTTTTTGCTTTTACTGAGTGTACCTGCAAGCATATCCCTTTTTCAATATTCCTCTTATTCTGAAGAAAAAAATCCGGTAGAAGTTGTTTTAATTCAACCGAATATTGATCCATATAACGAGAAATTTGTTGCAACGCTTGAAGAGCAACTTCAGAAAATGTGTGATTTGGCAGATCCACTCGTAACTGCTTCAACCGATATTGTTATTGCACCAGAAACAGCAATTAGTTGGCCTTTTTACGAAGAAGATCTTCTCTTGACCACATTTTATCCGTACCTGAAAAGTAGACAGGAAAAATGGGGTAATCCAGCGTTTTATTGCGGAGCATCCACAGCGCGGTATTTTGATAAAAAAAACTCCTTTGCATCTCGGAAATTTAGCGATGGACCTGGCTATTATGAAAATTACAATAGTTCACTATTGCTAGAAGACAAAGAAAAAAATACTTTTCTTCATAAATCCAAACTTGTTTTAGGCGTTGAGAAAATGCCGTTTACGGATTGGTTGCCATTTTTGGAGGAACTATCCATCGATAAGGGAGGAACATCCGGTTCGCTTGGAATTGAGAAAGAAGTGAAAGTATTAGAAACGGGAAAAATGACCTTCGCTCCAGTAATTTGCTACGAATCTATTTATGGGGAATTTAATGCCGAACAATGCCGAAAAGGAGCGCAAGCGATTTTTATTATTACCAACGATGGATGGTGGCAAGATACTCCAGGATACAAGCAGCACATGAGTTTTGCGCGATTACGGGCAATTGAAAACAGAAGAAGTGTTGCGCGTTCGGCAAATACAGGAATAAGTTGTTTTATCAATCAGCGAGGGGATGTGGTAAAACGTTCAAAATGGTGGGAACCAATTGCATTGAAGGAAACGATTAACTTAAACAACGACATCACCATGTATACAAAATATGGTGATGTCATTGGTAGAAGTTTTGCTTTTGTAAGTGCTTTAATTTTACTGTTAACCTTCACAAGAGCATTTAAGCGAATTTTTACTCGTTAAATTTCAAGATTCCGAAGCGTTCTTTTTTACCATAAACCGCATAAAGAAGCATTTCTTTTGTGCCGTAATCAATGTGGAATTTTTTAGGAACTGCAAGCGCTGTGATTTCCTTTCTATCGAAGAATGTTTTTCTTTTTAGATCGCCATCTTCCAAATCCAATTCAACTATTGCAACAACATTTTTCTTTTTACCAAAATTCGCAGGGTACGTTCTATCTGATTTAATAAAGTTCCCTTTTTCATCGTAATTTTTCACATTATCATTGAAGATGAAACACAAATTACCTTCATCTACGAAACGAGCATAAGAACTAAAAGGTCCGCCATCATTCGTTGAAACTTGGTATTTTGGAATTTTCTTTAACCAATTAAATCCACCATCTACGCCAACTTTAAACGCAATAATATCGTTGTAATAATACGTGTACGTTGTGCGTGTAGCTCCTGTTTTTGGATCTGTATACGTTGTTACAACAACATAATACTGCTCCAGGGAACCAACTATGCTTCCGTCTTTTAAAACTTCTGTTTGACGCATTACATAATTATACAATTGCGGTTCACCTTTTCCTTTACGTTCTTTTTTCTCTGCTTTTTCTTTTTGGCGATCCGACCAGTCTTGGGTGATAAAATCTTTACCGAATTTCTCAAAACCTTCGTCAATAACTTCTTGTTTATTAAAATCTGCTCTCATATAAAACAATCCAGTAACTCCAGCTTTCCCTTGGTCACCATAAATTCCGGCAATCGTGAAAACTTGATTATTATCCGAATTCATTGTCATCGCTTCTACTCGCTTTCCTTCCAAGTCGATTGTGAAATCTTCCAAGTCATCCGGCGTAATATGCAAAATATGCATTGCCTTGTAATTGAGGTAATTTCTGAATATTTTTTTTGCTTCCGGCTGTTCAAATTCCGTCACACTGATGAAATAATCTCCTGTATTTGATAAATAATGCAGGTTTATCTGAGATAATTTACCTTCGTAAGGCAATTTGTAATCTCCTTCAGATACCTCATTCATATCATTGTCATAAATTTTATAACCGTATCTGTCTTTTTCATCTTTTTTACCAGGAATTTCCCAAACAACGCCAAAAAAAGCTTTATCTCGTGAACTTATGATATTGAAAAAACCTTTTGATCTGCCTTTTTCCAACTGGTAACTAGCCAGTTTTTTTGGACTTCCTGAGGTCGCCATGTTTTTGTCGTATTCCTGCATAAAGAAAGTGTTTTTTCCATCTTTTTTATCCGAAAGAAAAACAACTAACTTTTCACCAATAACTTCAGCGCCTTCGAACGAAGCCATTCCTCCATCGGCTTTCATTTCCATCTTTCCAGTTGCTGTAATTTTGAAATTCTGGTGATTTGTAAGTCTGTAAGAACCTAAAAGTGCTCCTCCACTCCATCTTAATGCGTAAAAATCTTTTCCGGATTTTGGTAATAATGAAATTAATCTACTAGTTGATTTCTCCATAATTCCCCACTCAATATCATAGCTTTGTCCAAAGGAAAAATTCGTAAGTAAAAGGAAAAATAGTAATTTTGAAATTTTCATACGTGTGTTTATTATATCGTTTTGGGGTCGAATATAGCTATTATTTAACTAATTGAATACCTGTATAATTTTCTGGGGTAATTATTTTTAGCCTATTTTTCAAAGCGTCTGAAATTTCCAAAGAATCTAAAAATGCATGAACGGATTCTTTGGTTACAGCTTCATTTTTCCTCGTTAATCCTTTAAGTGCTTCGTAGGGCTTTGGAAATCCTTCGCTTCTCAAAATTGTTTGAATAGCTTCCGCAACTACGGCCCAGTTTCTTTCCAGATCCTTTTCAAAAGCCTCTTTGTTCAGTAGTAATTTACCCAAGCCCGCTAATGTAGATTTTACCGCAATGAATGTATGCGCAAAAGGCATTCCGATGGTTCGTAAAACGGTTGAATCTGTCAAATCCCGTTGCAAGCGAGAAACCGGAAGTTTAGACGATAAATGTTCAAATAATGCATTAGCAATTCCAATATTCCCCTCTGAATTTTCAAAATCAATCGGATTAACTTTATGTGGCATGGCAGAGGA
>JBIKZR010000105.1:0-6505 GCA_044354635.1 Crocinitomicaceae bacterium
TGTACCAATCTTTTAGAAATAAAAAGGCAGAGCGCACAGTAAACTTAGAAAGTTACCACCTTACCGATATCATGGAAGAAATTGAAGAGGAGGATTTAGAACATCAAAAAAGTAATCTATTACTAACGCTTGTAAAACTCAATGAAAAGGATTTGCAATTAATTGAAATGCGTTTTTTTGAAAAACGTTCCTTCAAAGAAATTGGTGAAATTCTTGAAATAACAGAAAACAATGCAAAGGTGAAAACGTTTAGAGCATTAGAAAAATTAAAACACTTATTTAAAAATAAAAGTTAATACATGGAGTCAAGAAAAATAATTTTGAATAGGGCAGCGTTTAGCTCAAATTCTATTTTAAGAAGGCAGGATTTTAATTCGATTTTAACACGTGTTGAAGTCTTGAGAAACCCAACGATGAAAAGGCCCTGGTTTTTCGGGGCCGCAGGGTTTTCTTCCATTGCGATTGCTGCCTTTAGTTTAACAAATAATGTGCACTTAAATGAAAAATATGATCAAAAAAATACTTTAAAATCAGAAAATAAACAGCTATCAGCTGAAAATAATTTGGAAAAAACCACTCAAAAAAACAAGATAATATGAAGGTTTAGATCTCATTTTTAATGAAATCAGCTTTATTTCTCAGTTAAGAAAACTTGATTTTTTTCTGTAAAACAAAGATTTTTAAAATAACATTGTCAAAACTGAAAAATTTACAAATAGTTTCTTAAATTTGTTTGCGATAACGTTTATTATAAATTCATTTTGAAACAATGAAAAAAATTACTCTCATGATGTCCTTATGCTTTGCATCCGTAAGTTTTGCTCAGTATACTAATTTCAATTCCCAAAGAAACTGGTCTTTAAATAAAAAAGAAATAGTTTTCGGTCTTGGTGCAACTCAATTTACTGGCGATTTAGGAGGTAGAAATCAGATTGGAAAAGATTTCAGTATGCGTGATATTGATTTCCCTACTTCATCCGTTGGTGGTTTAGTTGGGTTTAGATATAGATTCCACCCTTTTATAGCAACATCTTCTACATTAAATGTTGGAATGTTACGCGGCAGTGATACTGAAACAAGTGAAATTATTAGAAATAGTAGAAATTTACATTTCAGAACAATGTATTTCGAATTGCAACAGCGTATTGAATTTATAGTTTTAGCGAATGAAAAGTTTGGTTCGCGCGGTTCAGGACGTAATGGATTTAAAAACAGAAACGAACAACTGTACCTCTTCACTGGTATCGGGGTTAGTTATTTCAATCCGAAAGCTCAATACAATGGTAATTGGGTCGCTTTAGATCCGCTGAACACGGAAGGTCAAGGGTTGTTAGGTGGGGCAGAAGAAAAACTTCCTGTCACAGCAACAATTCCTTTTGGATTTGGTTTCAAAATGGGAATTGGTAAAGTTTGGAGAATAGGAATAGAAGCTACTTACGTGAAGACTTTTTCAGACTACATTGATGATGTTTCTGGAGTTTATTATGATCCAACAAAATTATCCTCTCCTGAGGCTCAACTATTGTCAAATCCAGCCAATAACAACACAAGTTGGTTTGCACCAGGGCAGCAGCGAGGCGATGCTAATAATGATGCGTATTATACTTTTAATCTTTTAGTTTCTCGTAATTTAACTTATAAATATAGAGGAAACTTAAATAATAAAATGAGCTACAATAGTGGGCGATATAAATTTTAATCCCATATTTACAATAAATATTCAAACGAGGTGGCCAGTGCCGCCTCTTTTTGCTTATGTACTATTTATAAACGTTCAGCATGTACAAATTCATACGATCTATACTTTTTCTATTTGACCCAGAGAAAGTTCATTATTTTACAGCAGCACTCTTGCGTTTTTTGCTACGGATCCCTTTCGTTAAATGGGTTTGGAAGAAAATATATGTTGTCGAAGATCAACGATTGGAAACGAAGGTATTTGGCTTGACATTTAAGAACCCAGTTGGAATGGCTGCCGGATTTGATAAACAAGCAACAATGTACGATGATCTTGCTTCTTGTGGATTCGGATTCATTGAGATTGGAACGATTACCCCTAAAGCACAGCCCGGCAATGAAAAGCCGCGCTTATTTAGGCTAAAGAAAGATGAAGGTATTATCAATAGAATGGGATTTAATAATGGCGGTTTAGATATGGCAATAGCAAATCTAAAAAATCGAAAAACGCCTATTATAATTGGTGGAAATATTGGTAAGAATAAACTTACACCAAATGAAGATGCTGTAAATGATTACAAAATCGCATTTGAAGGATTATTTCCATACGTAGATTATTTTGTTGTCAATGTTTCTTCTCCTAACACACCAAACTTAAGAGAGTTGCAGGAAAAAGAACCATTAAAAAAATTACTTTCAGAATTGATGGTTTTGAATAATCTAAAACAGCATCCAAAACCTATATTGTTAAAAATCGCTCCCGATTTAAATTCAGAGCAGTTGGATGATATTATTGAGATTATTGAAGAGGTTAAAATAGCTGGCGTAATTGCGTGTAATACAACTATCTCCAGAGAAAATCTCCATCTTTCCGTATCAGAATTGGAGGAAATAGGGGCGGGTGGTGTATCTGGTAAGCCATTAACTAAACGATCTACGGAAGTGATTCGTTACCTTTCAGAAAAATCCAACAAATCTTTTCCGATTATTGGTGTTGGAGGAATTCATTCGGAAGAAGATGCGTTAGAGAAAATTGCGGCTGGAGCTTCATTAGTGCAGATTTACACTGGATTTGTATACGAAGGACCTGGATTGGTGAAAAGAATTAATAAAGCAATTCTGAAAAGTAAGGCTTAATTTGTATTTTTGAGGATGTCCAAAGTTAAGATAATCGAATGCCCAAGAGATGCAATGCAAGGTCTGCATGATTTTATTCCAACTGATAAAAAAGCAGCTTACATCAATCAATTATTGAAATGTGGTTTTGATACAATCGATTTCGGGAGTTTTGTTTCACCAAAAGCTATCCCTCAACTAAGAGATACTGCAGAAGTTTTGTCACTTTTAGAATATACTTCAGAAACAAAATTATTGGCAATTATTGGCAATGAGCGTGGGGCAGAGGAAGCCGCTCAATTTGAAGAGATTGATTATTTGGGATTTCCATTTTCCGTTTCTGAGGTTTTTCAAAAAAGGAATACCAATGCCACAATCGAAGAATCACTTTCTAAATTGAAAGGAATTCAGTCCATTTGTAAGAAAACCAACAAAGAATTGGTTGTTTATTTATCCATGGGTTTTGGCAATCCATACGGAGAAACTTGGAATGCGGAGATTGTCCAAAAATGGTGCGAAATTCTCTACCATTCTTTTGATGTTAAAATTCAAGCAATCTCCGATACAATCGGAAAAGCTTCCATATCGGACGTGTCATATTTGTTTTCATCTTTAATTCCAGCTTTACCAAATGTTGAGTTTGGTGCACATTTACATACGAGGCCAGAAAACGCAAAAGATTTAGTTGAAGCTGCATACATAAGCGGGTGCCGAAGATTTGATGGCGCAATTAAAGGATTTGGGGGTTGCCCAATGGCGACAGATGCGTTGACTGGAAATATGCCAACTGAAAAATTATTGGAATGGCTAGAGGTAAATTCCATACCTACTGGAATAGATGCAACGCATTTCGACAAAGCGTATCTTCAGGCAGGACAGGTTTTCCCGATTTAAAAAATAATAATAATTTATATATGAACAAATTTTTACCAATCGTAGTAATCTCTTTTTTGTTTTCCTGTTCAGGAGAAGAACATCAAGTTTCGAAAAAAGATATGGATACATCCGTTTCAGATATTACTGGAATAGAAACGTTATTTAATGTAGATAATTTTGGAGACGCAAAACATCTTGAGCTGTTAAAAGAATTGAAGATTTGCTCAGAGTTTCAAAAAGACACCTCTAATTATATGGAGCCTGCTTGCTCGCCGAGATTTTTCCGTGTTTTTCCGATGCGTGATGATGCACCAGTTGAAAATGCTTTTTTACTCCAGATAAAGTCTAAGGTTGGCGGTATCAAATTGAGAAGACTAGTAACATTTGTGAGAGAAAAAGGGCAATTGGTGAAAGTAAATACGTTTGTTGCAAATCTCATCGGAACGCGCTCCTCCAAAAGCCATTACAAGGATTTAATCTTGCGCTTTAACGATAATATCGAAGGTGAAATTATTTTTTATAATTGTTTGTTCGCTTGGGATGGAAAAAAATACACTTTCAAGTCTGTTGAATTAATCGAAGGTTCCGACTGGAGGCAACGCTTAAAACCAGAGTTCAAAGATTCCGTTTCCAATGATATTTACACAACATTGGTTAGAAATGAAATGATTCTTTAAGGTCTTAGTTTTTAACGACTTTTAGAATTTTTACAGCGTGTAATGTTTTAACTTTTAGAAAATATATTCCAGCTGGAAATTCAATTAATGATATCGTTTTTTCAGAAGTCTGCGCTAAAAGTTGCCCATTGGAATTTAAAAGTTGCACCATTTCAACGGATTCAAAACTTTCTATATTAACCGTTTCATTGGCAGGATTCGGGAATACTTTAATCGTATTTTCTTTTACAAGTTCTTGAACATTAGAAGGATCTTCTTTCCAAACATGGATATCGTCAACGTATAATTTGAAGCCATCAACTGACACATTTACAAAAGCAATAAATAGGTTCTGGTTGGTATATCCTTTTTCACTAAGATTCACCATTCGAGTAGTCCAATCTACATTTTCCTCCATGATGTAACCAATTGTATCGGTGAAACTAGCCAATGAATTATCCGTTGTGGAAACTAAAATCAAATAATCATCTGGAAAGGATGCGTCCTGCGATTTTGCGTCCCACTCAATGAAGTTCCCATAAGACCCTACTGATAGTGCAGGAGTAATCATCCAACGACTAGCGATTCCCTGCGGATTAAAAAAAGAAGTGGAAGAAGCGACAGTATCAAGTGCATTCTCAGGATCAACAACGGAAATCCATGCGGAGGTATATTCTGCAACTTGGTCGGCAGGAGTGAAACCATCGTTATTTACTACCGTGAAATTGGAAGGAATACCAACTTGGAAATCTGAATTCAAAAGATCCGTTTGACTATAAGTAAATGACGAAACGGATAGTAGAAAAATAAGTGAAATTTTAGACATATACTGGAGTTTGTGTTATCTGGATTTATAATAATCAATCTATATTGGTGCAAATTTAGTGAAACCAAACTAATCATTTAGAGAAATTAATATTTCTTTGAATTCCTGGTAAAATTCATCAAATTCTAACAATCTATTTTTAAGGAATTCAAAGATGATTGGATGGTCATTCTCCGCGTAAAAACTAACATTATTTAACTCCCATAAAATTCTGGAAAAGTCTCTACCATCTTCTAAATGAATGTGTTCAATCCAAATTGTATCGTATTTCATGGTATTTTCCAATACTTTTTTAAGCTCACCCATTTGTTCCCAGATAATCTCTCGTATTCCAGCGTCTTTAGGCTGAATATCCATGCAAAGTCTGGCTCCTATCGCGTCAACTTGCAGGCGAATATAGATGTTTTTAACATCTGAAGGATAATTCAGCCAGTTCATTCTTCTTCCGTTTGTGGAGCGAACTTTTTGCATATACTTTTTAAATTCAAACCAGAATTCAATATTTTTAGCTTTTAATTCTTCTCTATTAAGCATTAATCGGGTAATTGAACAAATGATTTTTTTTATCTTGGGTAATTATTTTTAAAGTTAGTAATACCATTCGATAAAATCACTTTTCCATACAATCAATGAAATTAGGATTAATGTAACACAAGTGACTTTTACAATTCAAAAGAAATCTTTACTTTGCAGAATAAAATATACACTTGAATTATGAAAAGATATATAGTAGCAGCAACGATGGTTTTAAGTTTGGTTTCCTGCGGTGAAGCGCAAACAAAAAAAGACAGTAACAGTTCCTCTTCCGTAGAACAAATTTCAGAAACGAACTACAAAGTTGTTTCACAAACTGAATTTAAAACCCTTATTAAGGCTGGTAAAGGGCAATTGTTGGACGTTAGAACGCTAAGCGAATTTAATAGCGGGCATGTTAAAGGTGCGGAAAATATTGATTTTACGGGGAGTGATTTTAGAGAAAAGGTAGCAAAGCTAGACCGTGAGAAGCCTGTTTTAATTTACTGTCATTCTGGAAATCGTAGCGGAAAAGCTTCTATGATTTTAAAAGAACTTGGATTTAAGGAAGTGTATGATTTAAAGGGTGGATTTTCAAATTGGATTGAATAATTAAAATAGCTTTTACACAAAGAACAGCCACTACTTATTTAACATAAGATAAGCCTTATCCCTAGCTTTAAAACTTGGCATTTGACTCATCTACAAAATTAACTAATTCTAGAGAAAGGAATAAAATTGAAATTAATTAGGGTGATAGGCTGTTTAATTAATTTTTCAAAAGAATTAATTGTTCTATCAAAAAAATCAGCTTTTTTATTTGATGGTTTCAAAATGTAAC
>JBIKZR010000106.1:0-6468 GCA_044354635.1 Crocinitomicaceae bacterium
GGAAAAGATCCGCTTTCCGATTTTGGAAAAAAAATCGGAAGATTTAATGCAGAATATGGTTTTCAGAGTTTCCCGGAATTCAGCACCCTTTCTACTTTTTCAGAGAGGAAGGATTGGGATTTGGAATCGGATGTAATGAAACACCATCAGAAAAGTTATGTTGGAAATGGAATGATTTTGAAACATGCGAAACTACTGTATGGCGTTCCTGCAAATTTTGAAACGTTTGTCTACTATTCGCAACTCACACAAGCAACAGCGGTGAGCATGGCTGTAACGGGTCACCGTTTGGACGCGCCAAGATGTATGGGAACATTGTATTGGCAATTGAACGATTGTTGGCCAGCGCCATCATGGTCGAGCGTCGATTATTTTGGAAATTGGAAAGCGTTGCAGTATAAAATGAAAGACGACTATGAGGGAATTGCTGTTCTACGAAAAACCAGCGAAGATGGGCAATCCGAATATTTTCTGGTTTCCGATCAAGTGGATACTTTTTCTTGTGCAATTTCCTACACGGTATTTGATTTGAGCGGAAAGGAATTATTTACCAAGTCGATTTCAAAGTTGGTGCAAGGAAACGGGGCAACAAAAATTTGTGTGAACGGATTGAAAAAGAACCATTTCATTCGCTTCACATGGAAAGATGCGAAAAACGAGAATAAAACACGTGTTTTTAGTGAAACGCCGCTAGCCTATAAAAAAGCGCTTGCTACGGATGTAAAGATTTATATGACAGATGTGGATGTAGCCGCAAAATCGGCTGTGCTGCACATCGACAACGCAAAATTTTTAAAGGACTTTTGGATTTACTCGCGAAAGTTGGGAATACGATTTGAGCAGAATTTCTTGGATTTATTGCCTGGAAGTCATTCCATAAAAATTCAATTTGAGGAAACGCCAATTTTAGAGGATTTTGAGATGAAGTGGCTTTAAATGCAAATTTTCGTTTTGTGTAATTTCACGTAAATAGTTTCGCTTCAAACCGTGTAGTGCTTTAAAACTTGCTTAAAAATTTATTAAAATATTTTCCTTTGAATTTAATACCATGGTAACTATCTTTGTGCCATGAAAATTGATGATGCAATCCAATCCAAATTCACTTCGCCACAGCAAAAAGCGATCGTAAATATTCGATTTACAGCAAATTTTCTCGGTAATTTTCAAACACATTTCATGGCGAAATACGCTCTTACGATGCCACAGTTCAATATTTTGAGAATTTTACGAGGCGCCAAAGGAGAAATCAACGTTAACACGGTAAAAGAAAGAATGGTTGAGAAATCGCCAAATACAACGCGTTTAATGGACAAATTGATTGATAAAGGATTAATTGTTAGAAGCCGTTGCAAAGAAGATCGGCGCGTTGTGTATGTTAAAATTACAGAAAACGGCTTGAAATTACTTTCCGAAATCGATGAAAATGGTTTGGGTACATCTTTAAATAATATAGGGCTTTCCGACGAAGATTCAAATACATTAAGCGATTTACTCGACAAGGTAAGGCTGAACTTTGAATAAGCGAAAAACGTTTTAAACAGACTAGCAAACCCTTCAATTACCCGATAGATCAGTATTTCCTAAATAATTTTAAAAGAACAAAATGACAAAAAAACAAGTTGGTTGGATGGTAATTCTAGCCATTGTTATCTTTACGAATATCATTGAATCTATGATTTTAATGCCATTGGCTTCAACAATCAAAGCAGATCTTCATATGACAGACAATGCTTGGGGAGTGGCAATTTCCAGTTATTTGTTCAGCGCATTCATTTCTGGAATTTTAAGCATTTTTGTTATTGATAAGTTTGATCGTAAACGATTTTTAACGGTGTTTTATGCCCTTTTTATTGTTGGAACGTTTCTCTGTGGAATTGCAGATTCGTATGAATTCTTAATCTTCGCACGTATTTTTGCAGGATTTTTTGGCGGTATCATCAGTGCTGTCGTATTGGCAATTGTTGGTGATTTAATTCCAATTGCCCACAGGGGAAAAGCAACTGGTATTGTAATGGCAGGGTTTTCATCTGCCGCAGCATTGGGAATTCCTTTAGGACTTTTTCTTGGTTTGAATTGGAATTGGCACATGCCATTTTTCTTCATTGTTGGTTTATCTGCTATCGCGTTTGTTCTTATAATTTTAGTGATGCCGCCAATGAGTGGCCATTTAGAAAAGGCAAAAACGGTGAAGTCCTGGAATATTCTCAGTAGAATTCCAAAGAATAAAAACCAACTCAAGGCATTATTATTTTCTTGTTTACTCTTGTTTGGTCAGTTTGCTATTATTCCATATTTAGCGGATTATGTGGAACATAATATTGGCTTCGAAAAGAAAGAATTAGTGTGGATGTATTTTTTCGGTGGAATTCTGACTTTCGTAACGAATCCGTTTATCGGGTATTTATCCGATCGTTTCGGCCAATTGAAAATATTTTTCATTATGATGACTTTATCCTGTATTCCGATTCTATTCATCACAAGTATGGGCGAAAACCCAATGCCATTGGTTTTAATTACAACTTCGGGATTTTTCATTTTCGCAGGAGGAAGGAACATTCCGGGAACGGCACTTGTTTTGAGTACGGCTGCACCATTCGAACGCGGCGGATTCATGAGTATTCGTTCCGCTTTGCAACAATTAGCCAGCGCGATTGCCGTTTTATTAGGAAGCTGGATTTTAACGCAGGATGCTACCGGAAAATATTTTAACTTTGAACTAATTGGATATATAGCTGTTGGAACGAGTATACTTTCTTATTTCATATTGCGAACCATTAAATCAGATTATTAAATTCACACATACATGCAAGGGATTTTCACGAGTATCATAGGAATTTTTATTACGTTAGCAAGTAGTGCACAGAATCCAATTAAAAGTGCTGCAGACGGCGTTGTTGCTGGAAAAGTAATCGATAAAACGTCCCAAAAACCAATTGATTATGTTTCTTTCCGGCTTTTTTCCATAAAGGATTCCTCTGTTGTAGCTGGAATTTTCACAGATGCGGAAGGGAAATTCACACTCGAGCAGCTGCCTTACGGAAATTACTATGCAAAACTCACTTTCTCAGGATATACCACCAAGCAAATTGAAGACATTTCAATAACGGCTGGAATGAAAATCGTAAACCTTGGAACGCTTAAAATGGAAATCGATGCTGCATTAAACCTCGAAGAAGTTAAAGTAGTAGGAAGTTTAGATGTTTTGAAAGCTGGAATTGACAAAAAAGTGTACAATGTTGGGGAAGATCTTTCTGTAAAAGGCGGAACAGCAAATGACGTTTTGAATAATGTTCCTTCCGTTGAAGTCGATCAAGACGGGCGAGTGATGCTGCGCGGCGACGGAACGGTTACGATTCTGATCGATGGTCGTCCAAGTTCCCTTTCCGGTTCAAACGGAAAATCGCTATTGGATGCCCTTCCTGCAGGTTCAATCGAACGAATTGAAGTGGTTACAAATCCTTCTGCAAAGTACGATCCGGATGGAACTTCCGGGATAATCAATATCGTTTTGAAAAAGAATAAATTACGCGGATTTAACGGCTTGGTTACTGGGAATATTGGTTCGGGAGATTTAACTGGTGGAAATGTATTTGATGGTTCTGCTTCGTTGAGTTACCGTAATTCAAAATTGAATGTGTACGGCAGTTATTCGGCGCGACGAATGGAAGGCTATCGCAATAATTATTCGTATACGGAACAAACATTTAATAGCGACTCCGTTTTTATCATAGAGCAAAAGCGCAAAGGAACAGATTTAAACTCTGGGCAAACATTCCGAGTAGGCTCAGATTTTTATTTGAAAGCACGAAATGTTATCGGATTTTCAATGACCGGAAATGTGGGCGTGCGGAATAGAACCGGAGAGCAAATGAATGAGACGTCCGACACAGATTCTATCCGTTTGGCAATGTGGAGAAGAGATTCCGACGATCCAACGAGTCAGCAAAACTTTGATTTCAACGTAAATTACAAATACGATTTGAAAGACGATCGAGGAAATTTAATGGTGGATTTGAACCAATCCATGGGTAAGGAAGATATAAAGGGTTTTTACAAGCAAATGTTTTACGTAAACGATACGGATTTAAGCACAGCACAGCCAATTCAACAGCAGTTATTTAACACTGAAAAAAATAATATTACAACGGCACAATTGGATTTCACTTATTTGTTTCCAAAGATTAAAAGTAGAATGGAAATGGGCGCAAAGGCAATAATTCGCCGACAATCCGTAGATACCTATTCTGAAACTTTCGATACGCTGCAAGGTAATTTCTTCGAAGACACGCTATCCAATTTTAATTATGCATACGATGAAAAGATTTTTAGTGCGTATTCCATTTTTGGACAACAACGTGGAAAGTTTAAGTACCAAGGAGGTTTAAGAGCCGAACAAGCGTACCAAATTCCAAATTTAATTTCGGATTCCAATAGAATTGTAAACGCCTATTTTAATCTTTTTCCATCGGCACACATTCGCTATAGTTTGACGCCAAAGTCGGAAATTAGTTTGAGTTACTCGCGTAGAATCAACCGCGCAAATTCCTCCAATCTGAATCCATTTACCAGTTACGCCGATCCGTATAATTTACAACGTGGAAATCCATACCTGCAGCCGGAATATATCAATTCCTATGACTTAGGATATTCCAACGAGTTTAAAAAATTGACCGTTACGGCGAGCGTGTTTTACCGCCAAACGACCGGTGTAATTACCCGAATCAAAGAATTTTACGACAACAATACTTCTGCCATAACCTATTCAAATATCGACGAAAGCCGCAGTGTTGGAACCGAATTTGTTTTAGTGTACAAACCGTATAAATGGTGGCGAAATACCGTATCGGCCAATGCAAATTACATGCAATATATTGACGATAATCAAGCTGCGAATTGGAATAGAAGCGGATTTAACTGGAACATGAAATATTCTGGAACGGTAGAATTTTGGAATCGAACGGCATCTATTCAGGTTAATGCAGCCTATAATGCGCCGAGATTCACCGTTCAAGGAAGAGCACAGCGGAAAGGACCAATAGATATTTCTGCGGAAAAAACGTTCAAAGACGGGAAATGGTCGCTGGGAATGCGTGTTTCGGATATCTTGAACAAACAAGGGTTTTACATGACCGTTTCACAACCTGGAATCGATCAAAATTCATCCTTCAAGTGGTTAACACGAAAAGTTTTTGTCACGTTTTCCTACAAATTCGGGAAAATGGAAATTTCCAATAAAAACAAAGGTGGCGGCGGAGATGGTGGTTTCGATATGTGATACAATTGAATTAATCCTGTTTTGGTTTAAATTTCACGCCCAAATGTAGCAATCCTTCGTCAAAGGTTTTGAATTTCTTTTTGTTTAAAAGTCGCTCTTGAAGTATTTTTCGGATGTCAATTTTTGTTTTCATGGCGTTTTTTCGTTTTGTTTCCAATGAAGGTATTCAAAAATAGCACCAAAGTTTTGCGTACTTATTGATCGGTATAAAATAGCGATTTAAAAGGGCTGAAGGATAAATAAATGGAATTGCGCTAACGTGAATTTAACCTACAAAAGCTAAATCCGCTTCCTTTTTTGTGAGTTCAAGAACATCGCCGCTTTTCAATTCTCCCAATTCTAATTTTCCAATTTTCACCCGAATTAAGCGCAAGGTTGGAAAACCTACTGCAGCTGTCATTTTGCGGACTTGTCGATTTTTCCCTTCCGTCAGCGTTAATTCGATCCACGAAGTCGGAATTTTTTCCCGAAAACGAATAGGAGGGACACGATCGGCAAAATTAGGATTTTCAATCTTTCTGCATCTTGCTTTTTCTACTTTGTGTTTTTTTCCATTATGTTGGATCTCCAGCGTAGCGTTTTCTAATTCCCGAATGGCTTCCGGCGTTATTTCGCCTTCAACTTGTACACAATAGCTTTTAGAATGTTTGTTTTTTGGATCAATCAGCTTCGTTTTGAAATCTTTATCATCGGAAAGCAACAATAGTCCTTCACTGTCTTTATCCAACCTTCCGATAGAATAAACATCTTTCGGGAATTCGAAAACATCACCCAATAAAAGGTCTGTCTTTTCGCCAGTGAATTGACATAAAAATCCATACGGTTTATGCAACAGGAAATACCGAAAATGCATGCTTACTTTTTGCACGTGTACACAAATGCTGGGGGAAAATTGAAGGGAGTAAATTTGATGGAAATATGCGGGAAAACCTTTTGAATGTGCTTTTTGGATTGCAGAGAATATTGGAATTGAATATAAATGCCAGAATCTTTTAAAGTTTTATGAGAAACCTGAAGAATTGCATCTCTCAACTCACTCGGGAAATTCGCCAGTGGCAAAGAAGAAAGGACAACATCCGCTTCCATTAAATTATTTTCCGTCAGGTATTTTTCAATCTTTTCTGCCGAATCATGTATAAGGATTACGCGTGAATCGGTGATTCTTTTTTTCAGTGCAGAATAAAAATTGTCGT
>JBIKZR010000107.1:0-6441 GCA_044354635.1 Crocinitomicaceae bacterium
GCGCGTGCGGATTGGAGTTTCCGTCTTGTTCCAAATGGAAATCATGCTTTGAAAAGATTGGATCAGCATGCCGTAGCATACCTTGGTGCGCGCGAATCGCATTTCAAAGTACTTTGGAAACAATATTTATGGATGATTGCACTAAAAGCGCTTATTGTTGCTGCTCTTTTGGCACTAGGTGGTTTTCTAGTAATCGACCAACAAATGAATTTAGGACAATTCGTAGCTGCTGAAATTTTGATTCTATTGATTCTTTCCGCAGTTGAAAAAATTATTCTTTTGCTTGAAACCCTTTACGATGTTTTTACTTCACTTGAAAAACTAGGTCAAGTGCGTGATTTACCCATGGCATTTGAGGAAAAGTATTCTAAACAAGCCATTGAATCTATTTTTCCGATGGAACTTCTGGATAAAAACAACACAAATAACATCCTTTTGACTTTGCAAAAAGAAGAGAAAATTCACCTAAAAGGGAAAAATTCAAAACAAGCCATTTCTTTGATGCGCGAACTTATCGATCCAACGATAAATGAAGCGCACATGCCACGTTGGAACTTTGCAAACCCAACGCCAGAAAATATGGCGGCAGCTTTTTGTTCCATTGGATGGTTTGAAAAAGAAACTCATTTGTTTGATGGAACAGTTCGGGAGAATCTTTTGCTTGGAAGAGAAAATCTTGGAGCAAAAGAAATTCACGAAGCGCTTGAAATTGTTGGTATGCTTGATTATATAAAACGAAATGAATTGGGTTATGAAACGCCAATTTTTGATAAACCGAAAGCAATATCTGCAACAGAACGTGAAAAACTCCTCCTAGCAAGAGCAATAATTCACAGTCCAAAAATACTCTTGCTTTCACTGCATGATTTAGCAGTGGATGAGCCGGAAATACAGCTTATTTTGCAGCGCATTCTCCGGAAATTACCCAATCTATCGCTTATTGTTGCAGCACCATTTGATATCCAATTAGATTGTAAAATCATCCAACTTTAACTTTATTTTACATGAAACGTTTTGAAGAATACACGTCCGTAAAGCAGTTGCAAAAGCAAACTACGCCAAAACGGTTAATGAAATTATTACTTATTTCAGCCTTATTTACTATTATAATTCTCTTCCTACCTTGGACACAAACCGTGCGTTCCAGGGGAAATGTTACGGCATTAAATCCTGGAAATCGTCCGCAAACAATAAATGCCACCATTGGAGGGAGAATTGATAAATGGTTCGTCAAAGAAGGTGATTTTGTAGAACAAGGCGACACCTTAGTCTACCTTACTGAAATTAAGTCGGAATACATGGATCCGGAGTTGTTAAACCGAACTGCGTCGCAGATAAAATCGAAAGAAAATAGCTCGCTTTCTTATATGAATAAAGTGCGTTCGCTAGACCAACAAATTGATGCCCTTATTGACAATCGAAAAATAAAACTACAACAAGCATTGAATGAAATCAAGCAAACGCGGTTAAAAATAATCAGCGACAGCATGGATTTTGTTGCAACGGACAAGCAACTCGATATTGCTTTAAAACAATACAATCGGACAGAAGAATTGAAGGGACAGGGATTAAAATCCCAAACCGATCTTGAAAACAAGCGCCTAAAAGTTCAGGAAATGGAAGCAAAGGTAGTTAGCCTAGAAAATAAATTATTGACATCGAGGAATGAACTACTTAATAAACTGACAAACATAAATTCTATTGATGCAGACTTCCGCGATAAAATAGCGAAAAGTGAATCCGAAAAAGCGAGTGCAATGTCCAATTTATACGATGTAGAAGCCACCGTATCTAAAATGCAAAACGAAGCAGCGAATTACAGTTTGAGATCTGGGTATTATTTCATTACTGCCCCCCAAGCCGGTTTCATTTCCCAAATTTTTAAAAATGGAATTGGAGAAATCATTAAGGAAGAAATGCCGCTGGTGAGCATTGTTCCAAACCTTTCCGATTATGCTGTGGAAACCTTTGTTTCACCGATGGATTTACCGCTTTTACACGTTGGGAATTCGATTCGTTTACAATTCGATGGATGGCCTGCGATTGTCTTTTCAGGTTGGCCAAACGTTAGTCATGGAACGTATGGCGGCACAATATCCGCAATTGATAATTACGTAAGTGAAAACGGAAAATACCGCATTTTAATTAAACCAGATCCGAAAGATTATACGTGGCCAATTGGACTTCGAATGGGCGTTGCAGTTGAAACGATGGCGATTTTGAAAGACGTGCCGATTTGGTATGAGCTTTGGCGAAAAATAAATGGTTTCCCTCCAGAGTATTACACCGTAAAATCAAAAGAAACCGATAAAACAAAAAAATAATGCGCTACGTTATTCTCCTATTTTCCGTGTTTTTGATTTCGCTATCTTGGTCGCAGGACACCCTGAAAACATTACGTCTAGCAGACTTTTTGCAGCATATTAAAGAAAATCACCCTATTGCTTTAATTGCTTCGAATGATGTGCTGAGAGCCGAGCAAGTTGTTCGTTTATCAAAAGGAAATTTTGATCCAGTTGCCATTGGCGGAATTGACCAGAAATATTACGATGGATCGACTTATTACAGTATTCTTTCCTCGGGAATAAAAATTCCAACGCGCATCGGATGGAATTTGAAAGTGATGGGAGATTGGAATAGCGGTAGCTTTTTGAATCCTGAAAATCGCGTTCCTACCGAAGGATTAACGTATCTTGGTATTGATGTTCCACTAGGGCGCGGAATGTTTACCGATGCACAACGAACACAATTAAAGCGCGCAGCAGTTGCATTTGACCAATCCAATATTCAAAAACAACTTGCACTAAACGACTTACTTTATGAAGCGGGACAATATTTCATCATTTGGCAAGAACAAGAAGCGCAACTGGCTTTAGCACAAGAAGTGTTTACGCTTGCAAATACGCGGCTAGAACAAGTAAAAATAAATGCAGCTTTGGGCGAACGTCCCGAAATGGACACTTTGGAAGCATCCGCAGTTTTGATATTACGCGAACTTGAGGTCAATGAAAGAATGCTTTCGGTACAAAATGCACGCTTGCAAATTGAGAATTATATCTGGGAAAAAGGCACGCTTCCTCTGCTATTAGATCCTGTGATTTCGGCAGAAACACTACAAATATCCAAGCCTGGCTCGTTGGCAATTACGGAAAACTTAACCCTGCATCCAATTTTAACACTTTACAATCTTAAAATTAGCGATTTAGAACTAGAACGAAAGTTAAAAATTGAGCAATTGAAGCCGCAATTCAATGTAAATTACAATTTATTACAAACGCCACAAAATCTCATTTCTACCCAATTTTCCTTTACCAATTACAAATGGGGCGCGACATTTTCAATGCCTATTTTACTGCGTAAAGAACGATCTTCATTAGCAATTACGCGTCTTTATTTAGAAAATACGCATTTGGAAATGGATAAAAAACAACGGGATCTTGCCACAAAACAACTTCAGATTAGAAACGAATGGAACAACAATGTTTTACAATCGCAAACGAGTAGCACAATGGCTGAACGGTATTTAAGTTTGGCCGCTGCAGAACGCCAACTCTTTGAAGGAGGTGAAAGCTCTCTTTTTATAGTAAACGCAAGGGAAATCAACTATATTTCAGCAAAAATGAAGTACATTGAATATCTAGCAAAAACACAAAAATCTGCACTTTCTGAAAAGTATATAACAGGAATCTTGGGAATGTAGTACCATTTGCTAATGTGCTTTAAGGAATTGGAAATAAATTACATTGTTTACTGGTGTGAGTCCATCGAAATAAACGGTTGTAAAAAGAATCTGTTTTTTGGTGGAAAATATTTTACTCCTGAAAGTTTCCTTTTACGTATCTTCGAAAAAATTCTAACAAATAAAAATCAGTTCATTCACCATACGTTTAAACATGAAAGAAGAAGACGATAAAATTGAAGCCTTTTGGCGTTGGTTTGTGCAACATAATTCCTTCATTCAAAATAGTATCCAGAGCGAATCAGCAAAAGATCGTGCAACGGTGGTGGAAAAAATGAACAACTATATTTTAGATCTTGGTCTTTTCACTTGGGATCTTGGATTGAATGACGAAAATACGTGGTTCTTAACTATTTCTCCCAATGGTGACCGTGAACTACTGGAAATTAGCCAACGCATAATGGAAGATGCGCCGACACATTTGGATTGGGAATTTAACGCCAGTAAACCTGCAAAAAACTGGAATCGAATCTTCTTTGTTTACAACGAGCAAATGGATGAGATTGAAATAGATGCTAACGACTGGGAATTTGTTGCAACGCCAGCTGGAGAAGGAAAGATAACACTTTTGCTCGAAGCTAAAAATATTCAAACATTAGATACTGAAACAGCGGAGCAAGCCGCGCATCTGTTTTTGGTAAATGAAATTGGAGAACTGGCTAAAATAGCACAACTTAAAGATGTAAAAATTGTCTCAGCACTCGAAACAGATCTAGAGATTTCTAAAACCTCGATTGAACAATTGAAAAACACTCTAAATAGCTTTGGTTGGCATTGAACTAAAAAATTACCAATAGAATCAAAAACCATTTCCAACTTGCTATCCTTCAAATAAATGAAAAGTAAATTTAAAAACTAAGATTTAAAGTATTTGTTTTCGTTGAAAAACAGTAAGGTATCCTTCCGTAGTAAGCTTCAACTTAAAAACCCTACGATTAAATTGATTTCTTTTTAGTTCTTAATCTGAAAAAAGTTTCAGTTTTTTTCTAAAATTTTATACAATTTGTGTTATACATTTTGTATTATACTAAATGAGTAATACAAAATGTATAATTACAAAAATAATAAGTACCTTTGCTGGGAGAAGACGAGAAATAATCTAGCATAAAAAAAAGAATGCAACCTTTAAAAAATCAGTATGCAAAAGGAATTAAACCCATTCATAACAGCTGTATATAAAGACCCCGCTCATTTTTGCGATCGAGAAAAAGAGACACAACAACTGGTAGAATTTGCCGAAAACGGCACAAATATTACCCTATTTGCCGTCAGGAGGATGGGTAAAACTGGCTTGATTTTGCATTTTTTTAACGAATTATCACACAGAAAAGACACGATTTGTATCTATATCGATATACTTTCTACACAAAATTTAGCTGATTTCATTAACCAATTAGCTACATCTATCTATTCAAAATTCCCGAAAAACAAACAATTTAGTAAGCAAGTTCTAGAATTTATTCAGCAATTTAGACCAACAATTCGGTTTGATGAGCTTTCGGGAAGTCCAACCCTCAGTTTTGATATTGCGAATCCTATTCAGCAACAACAAACAATTCATTCCTTATTTCAGTTTTTGGATAATCAAAACATGAAAGTTGTTTTTGCTATTGATGAATTTCAACAAATTTTAGAATACCCAGAAAAAAATATTGAATCCATTTTACGCACCTACATACAGCAACTAAAAAACACCTCTTTTATTTTCTGCGGCAGCAATCAAAAGATGATGCACGAAATATTTAATTCGAGCAAGCGACCTTTTTTCGCTAGTTGTTCAACACTGCATTTGGATCATATCCCCGAAAACCTTTATTCAGAATTCATTCTCGGAAAATTCGAGGAAAACAAAAGAACTATCAATTCGGAATGCATTGCTTTTATTTGTAAATGGACTAAATTACATACTTTTTACACCCAATATTTTTGCAATGTTTTATTTGCTAGAAATAAGAAAAACAACACCTTGGATGATGCATACATCGCCGCATTGCATATTCTAAAAATAAGTGAGCCAGTGTTTTACCAATACCGAAATTTATTAACGAATGCACAATGGAAGTTATTGAAAGCAATCGCTAAAGCAGAAAAACTAGAGCATCCAAATGCAAAAGACTTCATTCAAGAGCATAAATTAGGCACACCTTCTCTGGTTACGCGCAGCTTACAATCGCTATTGAATAAAGAAATGATATTTTATAATTCTTCCGTTGAAAAACCATATTATGAAGTGTATGACAAATTCTTGATGCGTTGGTTACAAATGCATTGAGATTATTAATTAACTTAATTCTACTAGAAACCTAATTTTAGGAAAATTTAGAAAGTACTGCAAATCCTTTCGAATAGCCTTATACGATTGCAATAAACAAGAAAAGATCAAGCTTAAACAGGTGCTCAGGAAAGATTATTGAAAAAAAATTATTTCTTAAAATCGAATTACTTGCAAATCGTTTCTTCCGTTACTTTCAATATTTTTCTAACTTCTTCCAACGTTGGTGCTTCTGCATAGGTTCTCAAAACAGGTTCTGTTCCAGAAGGACGAATCATCAACCAACGGTTATCGTCAAAGAAATATTTGAATCCGTCAATTGTTTTGACTTCTTGTACTTGGTAATCGCCAAACGCTTTGTAATTGTTCGCTTTGCAGTTTGCTATGATTTTTTGCTTCAAATCTTCAGTGATATGCAAGTCGTTGCGTT
>JBIKZR010000108.1:0-6431 GCA_044354635.1 Crocinitomicaceae bacterium
TTACTCAAGAAATTGCCCGGACTAAAAGTGGATAAAGAAGGAAAAATCACTTCCCAAGGAAAAGAAATTGGACAAGTTTTAGTAGATGGTGATGAATTCTTTGGCTCGGATCCAACAATTGCAACAAAAAATCTTGGCGCAAAAGGGGTGGAATCGGTGCAGGTTTACGAAAAGAAAAATGAAAATGCAAAAGAAGGCGAAGAGGAAACGATACAGGTTCTCAATCTGAAACTCAAAGATGATGCAAAGAAAGGCTATTTCGGAAAGATTTCAGGCGCTTCTGATTTTGGATTGGAAAATAAAAAGAAGCCTTTTTATGAAGGAGAATTATTGCTCAACAAGTTTGATAAGTCGCAGAAAATATCCGTTTTTGCATTGGGCGCAAACACGCCAAGATCCAATTTTAAATTTGGTGATATGGCAAAATTCGGATTGGAAAATGAACGAAATAGCAGCGGAATGTCCATGTGGAATCAAGGTGGACAAAATAATACCAGCGGTGTGCCGCAAACAATTAAAGCGGGGATCTATTTCAACGATAAAATCGGTAAAACAGGAAAAATCGGATTCAATTATTCGTATTACAACAACCAATTGGATGCGTTTTCTAGTAGTCGTTCGCAGTATTTCTTGTCTGATTCTAGCTACTATACATCGGATTCTACCAGAAATAGTTCAAAAAGTGAAAGTCACCGCGTTAAGTTCAACTATTCAGTGAACCTGGATTCTTTGACATTTTTGGAAATAAAACCAAGCTTGAATTACGATCTTGGAAGCAACGATAATTTGGATATTTCTACATTTTTAGGTGAAGACGAGATCCAATCGATGAAAACATCTATCGGAAATTCTAATGCATCCAAAGGCGTGAGCACGTATACAGAAGCATTGCTACTTAGAAAGTTTAAACGCCCGAAACGGGAATTGGAATTTAGATATGTTTTGAGTTCCGCTGATAATAATACGGATGAAAAGTTATATACGCTAACGGAATACGCTAATTTTTCAACTTTGGATACAATCGACCAATCGAAAACAAACAATAATTCCAGTAGCAGCCATGTTGGAACTGTGGCGTATACAGAACCATTTGGACTAAAATATAAAGTGCAATTGGAATACATGTACGAATATGGTTTTTCCAATCAAAACAAAGAAGCGTTTAATAAAGTCGATGGCGCATACAACCAACGCGTAGATCTTCTATCCAATAATTTTGAGAATTTACGCCAACAGAATCGGGTTACTCTCGAAGGGATTTATGAAACGAGAAAAGTAACTGCAAAAATTGGTTTGGGGCTGCGCAATATCGCGATTGAAAACCTGAATATCATTTCCAATGTAAGCGTTAACCAAAATATCACTAATTTTTTACCGCGCGCATCGTATCAGTTTAAACCGAGTCAAAGTTTGCGCTTCACCGTAAATTATATCACCCGCTCTGCACAACCATCTATTAACGATTTGCAGCCTGTGCCAGATAACACAAATCCAAACCGCGTAAAAGAAGGAAATCCGGATTTGAAACCAAATTATGTGCACCAATTGAACGTTAATTTTAATACCTGGAAAGCACTTACTGGACAATATATTTGGAGCGGCGCATCCATAAGTTTAACGGATAATGCTTTTGCAAATTCCACGGAATACGACGCTTTCGGAAGAACAATTTCAAAAACAGTAAATGTCGATGGAAACATTTACAGTAGTATTTTTGCAGGAGCTGGATTCCCAGTTTGGGGAAGAAAAATTGAACTTGCACCAAATATCAATGGTAGCTATAACCGTTACACAAATTTCATCACAACCCAAGTTGCAGGACAAAAAGTAACAAAGGAAAATGTAACGGAGAACACTGCAATTGATGGTGGATTAACCATTGAATTCGTTTTCGATTCACTCGAATTTTCCATAGGAAACAATTATTCGTATACCAATCCGGTTAGTTCTCTAAATGCCTTTTCCAATAAACCATTCACTACGCAAGAATATACGGCTAGTATAGATTGGACATTGCCTTTTCACTTCAAGGCGAAATCGGATGTAACCTATTCCATCAATTCAAATCTTGCTGCTGGCTATAATTTATCCATTTTCTTGTGGAATGCAGAAATCAGTAAGGCTTTCATGAAAACCGAAAACCTTATAATTTCCTTAAATGGGAACGATATTTTGAATCAAAATAAACGGATTCAACGCGAGGTAAATGGAAACGTAATAACGGATAATAATACCAAAATTATCTCGAGATACTTCCTACTTAAAGCGACCTATAAATTCAATAAAAACAAAACAAAAGAAGCAGATTTCAGTGGCTGGCATTAATAAACTATTTGGCGTTCTACTTGCGTGTTTGCTTGGAACGACAGCGTATGGACAAATTACTTCGGGTAAAATTGTCTTCGAACGAAAAACGAATTTGATGAAACGATTCAACGATGATCGGATGAAACGTTTTGTCAATGAAAACAACAAAGTAAAGACAGAGTTATTTACCCTGTATTTCAACGATACTTGTTCTGTTTTTAAACCAATTTTGAACGATGTACCAGATGAAACAAGCTGGATGACGACCAAAAATTCCTATTTTCAGAATACCAATACGAATGAAAAATTATCCGTTTTAAGTTTGTTTGGGACCGATGTTTTTATCGCGGATTCAATTACTCCGAGAGACTGGAAAATCACCGAGAACAAACGTAAAATTGGCAACTACGAATGCCGCAAAGCAATCTATCAAAAAAACGATTCTACGCGCTTATATGCTTGGTTTTCAGTTGACATTGTTCCAGCTACAGGTCCGGAAGGATTTAGTGGTTTGCCGGGAACAATACTTGGATTGGCAACCGAAGATGGTGGTGTAATCTATTTTGCGAAATCGGTGGAGGCAATGGTTCCGAAAAAAGAAGATTTAATGCTCAACAGCGGAAAAAATAAAATTTTTACGATGAATGAATTCAAACTGAAAATCGAAAAAGATTATGGCAATAGTCCTTGGGGGAAACGCATGTTTGAAGATTTATTCCGTTGGCTTTAATCCTCTAATTTTTCAAGATTTTCACCCGAATTTTATCCTGTAAATTTGCCTGAATTTCAATAATATAAATTCCAGAAGGCTGGTTTTTAAGGTTTAGTTCGATAGTTTTTTTATCAGAAATCCTAAAATCAATCGATTTTATTTCTCCAATTAGGGTGGATATAAAAACGCTTTGGATAGCGGAGGAATTTTCTGTTCGGATGGAAATAATTTCAGTAACTGGATTGGGAAAAACGGAAACGGAACTGAAATTAATAAGTTCGTCTACGCTAACATCCAAGTCGCATGGCGCGCCAAAATTTGGGTAGTAACTCGTGTCCGCTAAAGTAAAACAAACCAACCCATTTTCAAAAAATTCAAAAGGCTGCATCGTTCCAATTAAGCCATAATTATGCCCAATTCCTTCGATTAATTCAGAAATATCACCATTGTTACTGCTCAATTGAAACACTTTCCGCGTTTCCAATCCAACCTGCAAAAAACCAATATTTTCGACGGTAATATTTTCTGCAAAATTGTTGTACGTCAATGGCAGCGTATCTCCGATTTCCAAATCAAAGTCATACAAAAGTAGATCCGCATTATCGTAGATATACATTTTTAAGCTGTCTTGTCTAAGAAAAGCATATGGAAAGGAAAATGTATAATCCGGCGCGCAAGGCTGCATGTTTCCAAATATTGGTTGTTCATGCCAAAATCCATGGTGAATTATCTTATTGTAGGTATGCGGTCCAATTATCGTATCGCCAACGATTTCACAGACATATTTTCCCGATGTCCAGCAAGGAGCAGAAAAAGAAAGTCCGGTTGCATCGATGCGCCATTTGGATGAATTGTGTAAATAATTCGGAACTTGCGCCGAAGCAATTGTGGGGATTCCACTTAATAGAAAGGAAGCCAGGATATAAATTAAAACGGTATATTTTGACTTCATTGCTATTGAAAAGTATTATTCATTCTCAGCAACAACTTCTTTTACTTCCGGAAGGTGCGATTTTAGCAAATTCTCAATTCCGCCTTTCAACGTAGCAGTGGAAGAAGGACATCCAGCGCAAGAGCCACGCATAACAACGGTAACGGTTCCATTGTCAAATCCACGGAAATCAATAGCTCCGCCGTCGTTTTCAACTGCCGGACGAACATATTCATCCAATAAATCACGAATTGCATCGTCGTATTCAGAAACTGCATATTCTTTACGCGGTGAATTTTCTGTCGCTTCAACAGCAGCTTTAGGAGAGGGCATTTGAATCAAAACATCTTTTCCTTCGGTAATCCAAGCTTTCACAAATTCACGCAATTCCATTTGGATAAAATCCCAACCTACGTTGTCTGTTTTGGTTATGGTGATAAAATTCGCCGCCATGAAGACATTTTTCACGAATGGAAAATTCAATAATTCTTCTGCCATTGGTGAAAAGCCTCTGGCATCGCTTGCGGAACTAAATTCAACTGAATCGCCAGTAATTAAAAGGTATTTATTCGCAACAAATTTCATTGTTGACGGATTTGGAGTCATTTCTGCGTATACGGTAACTGGTACGTTCATTTTGTCGGTGTTTTGTACAAAATTACGTTAAAGTTCCAAGAATAACTTAAAAATTAACTTTTCCTTTGCCAATTATTACTGTATTTTTGTTTTGTGAAATGGACACGACATATTGTTTTTGCACTTCTTATCCTATTTACTTTTATTGGGAATATGGGAATGCGCGTTTTTACACATTCGTGTGAAGAAGATGGGATATTTCGGTCGTATTTCATTCCATTGCAAGACCACTGCGAAGAACAAACGGAAGAAGTACTTCCTTCCTGTTGCCAAAAATCCAATCAAAAGGAGTGTCTTATTCCCGAAATGGAAAAAGATTGTTGTACAGATGAGGTGACTGTTTTTAAAATTAATTTAGAGTATTACTCCGACTGCAGCATAGCTATTCCAATATTTCTTGCTCCAGAAGGAATAGAAAAATTCGAAGCGAAAGTTGAAATAAACACCGAGCAACTCCGAGATGTAACCTCCTTTGCAGATCCGCCACCCAAACCAAGCGGCAAGGACATTCTTATTCAACACCAAGTTTTTCAGATATAAACGTTTGATGAATTAACGCGCGCTATTCCAGGAAGAAACGCACACTGCGCAGGTAAAGAATGCCAAAGCAGGGTTAATTTCCATCAAATAAATTATATTAAAATGAAAAATAATTGGTTAATCTTTCTATTTCTTCTTTTGTCCGTTCCGGTTTTTTCTCAGATGAAGGGAATCGTTTTTGGTACGAATGACAAAGGAAAAGCGCCGATCTTTGGTGCAAAATTAAAATTACTTCAAGCTAAAATTGGAACAATCACCTCGGACGAAGGAACGTTTGAATTGATTCTACCTAAAATTTTACCAGATACCTTGGTGATTTCAGCATTTGGCTATTATTCCGACACGATTCTAATTGACAAAAAAGACCGTTTTATTTCGCTAGAGATTAATTTATTCTCCGATAAACTTCTTCCAGAAATTTTGGTCGAAATAAAGAGGGAAACGCATGCCATTTCGCGCTTAAAAACCTTGCACGTTGAAGAAATTAATTCGGGTGAATTACGAAAAGCTGCCTGCTGTAATTTATCTGAATCGTTTGAAACAAATGCTTCCGTTGATGTAAATATTACGGATGCGGTTTCTGGTGCAAAAAAGATCCAAATGATGGGTTTAGATGGCGTTTATACGCAGATTCAACTAGAAAACATTCCCTATTTGCGCGGATTAGAAAGTTCATTCGGCCTGAATTCCCTGCCGGGAACGTGGATCGAATCCATACAAATCACCAAAGGAACGGGCAACGTTGTAAACGGGTATGAATCCATGGCGGGCTTGGTAAACCTAGAGTTGAAAAAACCGGCAGAAATGGAAAAATTCTTTGCCAATGGGTATCTTAATGCCTTTGGAAGAGCGGAAATAAATCTAAATGCTGGTCAAATTCTCAGTAAACGATGGAGCACTGGATCTTTCGCGCACGCGTCAGGAATGTTTGGCGATATGGATAACAACAACGACGGATTTCGAGATGTTCCAAAAGGAACAAATTTTGCTAGTATGAACCGTTGGGCGTACCAAGGAAAAAAGATGGAAGCGCAGTTTGGCGTGAATGGTTATCTGGATCAAAAAAATGGCGGTCAAACTGGATTTTCTCGGTCGGTAGAGGATGGTAAATATGGCGTTCAGCTCGATTCCAAGCACCTAGATCTTTTTGCTAAAACGGGATTTTTCCTCAGAAAACCGTATAATTCAATTGGCGTTGTGTATAATCTTAAATACCAAGCGATAGACGCAACATTTGGGAATCGAAATTTTCAAGGAGTTGAAAAAAGGGGATATGTAAACGCCATTTTTGATGGAATAATCGGA
>JBIKZR010000109.1:0-6415 GCA_044354635.1 Crocinitomicaceae bacterium
GGTTGCGCCTAGATTATCTGTACGATTAAACGCTGGATTGATCTCTGGAGCAATTGATATTCCTTCAAACGATGGTTACGTTAAAGTTAATGTCTTTTCAGGAAAAGCGTTCGGTTCGGTTCAGGTTCATTCGTCAAAAAAAATTATTTCGGTTCTTCCAAATAGTATTCAGCCAGAAATTACAGGGTCAGATTGTGCAGTAGAAGAATTTAATGGAAATATTGGTGCTCCAAGTATCAAAGTTATTGACACAAAAAAACCAGAGGGTGAGATTCCACTTCCAGAGGCAGAATTAGTAGTTTCAGCGGGACGCGGAATGAAAGCACCAGAAAACTGGCATCTTGTGGAAGCATTGGCAAATGAGTTGGGCGCAGCTACTGCTTGTTCGCGCCCAGTTGCAGATATTGGATGGCGACCACACCACGAACATGTGGGCCAAACAGGTGTTGCAATTCGTCCAAACTTATATATTGCAATAGGGATTTCTGGTGCGATTCAGCATTTGGCAGGCGTAAATGGTTCAAAAGTTATTGTTGTAATTAATACAGATGCGGAAGCGCCATTTTTTAAAGCAGCGGACTACGGAATCGTTGGGGACGCATTTGAAGTTTTACCACGATTGACAGAAGCTGTAAAAAAATTCCATGCTACAAGTCACTAATTAACTTAAGAAGTGTTATTTTTACATTAATGTCATTTTATTGGACACATTAATTTGACGGATCAAAAGTAAAAATGAATAAAATAAAACTCGATATATCAGGGTTGTCCTACAGTCAAACCCAAACTGGTGCTTACGCATTATTTTTGGATGAAGCTGGAGGAAAACGTCAACTTCCAATAATAATTGGAGGGTTTGAAGCACAAGCTATTGCTATTGAACTAGAAAAGATGACTCCAAGTCGTCCCTTAACGCATGATTTATTCAAAAATTTCGCGCAATCTTTTTCTATCAGCGTAAAAGAAATAATTATTTACAATTTGGAAAACGGTGTGTTTTTCTCCAAACTTATCTGTGAGCGAGAAGGACAAATTACAGAAATTGATTCACGTACTTCAGATGCTATTGCTATTGCCGTTCGTTTCAATTCTCCAATATTTACTTATGAGCACATACTTGCCGTTGCTGGGACATTATTAGATGAGTCAAGCGAAAAAGAAGAGGATAAAGCCATTGAATCAGAAGAAGAAAGTTTGCTAGAAGGAGACATAAAAGGTTTTAATGTTAAAGAATTAGAAAATCAGCTTTCAGAAGCTATTGAAAATGAAGATTATGAACTCGCTTCAAAAATAAGAGATGAAATTAACAAACGTACTTCTTAGTATATTATTTACTACTATTACTATTTATTCATTTGCGGCGAACACTTTCGCAGATAAAAACTACAGTAGAAAAAACTTTCAATTGGAACTGCTTCCAAACGGAAAATTTAAATCTTCAGACACTGTTTTTCTTTCGATTCCCTCCGGAAATTGGAAAATCAAAAACAAAGCAATTATTTTTTCAAAGCAGCTCAACGACTCCATTTTAGTTACGGAAAAGGCTGCTCTTATTTTTTCATCAGACAATAAGATTTCTTTTTTTAAAAACGGCACCAAATTTTCATATCACGACAAATCAAGCTCCAATTTGAATCCTTCCATTTCTTTTTTGTCCATATTAAAAGGAATATTAGGAATGCTAGTGATTCTATTTGTTGCCTATATTTTTAGTAAAAACAAAAAAGCTATTAGTTGGCCTCTAGTTCTCAAAGGAATTGCCTTGCAAATTATTCTTGCTATTTTAATTCTTAAAGTACCGTTAATTTCCAGTTTATTTGACTTCTTGGCTAAAGCATTTGCCCGAGTAATTGAATTTGCGCACGATGGAGCAGTATTCTTGTTCGGTCAAGGCGATATGATGCCAAACATGATGAAAAACTTCGCGTTTTGGATTCTACCATCTGTTATATTCTTTTCTGCACTTTCTAGTTTGCTGTATTATTTTGGAATTCTTCAGTTTGTTGTAAAAGGTATGGCTTGGGTAATGAAACGTGTTTTAGGCATTTCTGGTGCAGAAAGTGTTGCAGCGGCTGCAAATATTTTTATCGGCCAAACGGAAGCGCCACTTTTGGTGAAACCATATCTTGCTCAAATGACAAAATCAGAAATACTTTGTTTGATGGTTGGCGGAATGGCTACAATCGCAGGAGGTGTTTTGGCTGCAGTTATCGGAATATTGGGTGAAGGCGATGCTGCAAAAGAATTGTTTTATGCAAAACATTTACTGACAGCTTCTATAATGTCCGCTCCAGCAGCTATCGTTTTCTCTAAAATGCTCGTTCCTGAAACGGAAAAAATTGATGAAAACTTAGAGGTTTCAAAGGATAAAATTGGCGTAAATGCTTTGGAAGCAATTACAAATGGAACGACAGATGGTTTGAAACTTGCTGTAAATGTAGGTGCTATGCTGATCGTTTTTATCAGTTTAATAGCGTTCTGTAATTATTTCCTTGGAAAAATAGGCGATTGGACTTCTTTAAATGCCATAATTGTTTCTGGTGGTATGTATACTTCGCTTAGTTTTGAAAGTATTTCCGGCTATTTGCTATCCCCTTTTTCCTGGTTACTTGGTGTTGAATGGCAAGATTGCATGTACTTCGGACAACTTTTAGGTGAAAAAACAATCTTAAACGAATTTATTGCATATCCACATTTGGGAATGATTCAAGATGAATTATCGCAAAAGACTATCATCATGAGTACTTATGTTTTATGTGGATTTGCGAATATTGCCTCAATTGGAATTCAAGTTGGTGGTATTGGTATTCTCGTTCCAGAAAAAAAATCAATTCTTGCTAAATATGGCATGCTTGCTTTACTTGGCGGAACATTGGCTTGCATGTCGACAGCAGTATTGGCTGGAATGCTTTATTAATTATTTTAACATTTCCTCCAACCAAATTTATGAATCTAGAGGATGAAATATTTTCAATTGATTCGAATGAAGAATTTACGGAAACAGCATTAAAAGTTTACGAATTTCAGCTTGAAAACTGCACTGTATACCGGGAATTTGTAGAAAATCTAAATCGAAATCATCCCAAAAGTATCAGTGAAATACCATTTCTCCCAATTTCTTTTTTTAAGACGCATTTGGTTACACAGTCTAATTTCATAGATTTCGAAGCAACCTTTCTAAGCAGCGGCACAACTAGTTCTGAGCGCAGCAAACATTTAATTCCGTCTCTTGGAATTTACCAGCGGGCCTTCACGAAAATTTACACTTCCAAAATTGGTGATCCAACGGAGCAAGTTATTCTTGCATTGTTACCAAATTATATAGAACAAGGTAGTTCAAGTCTCGTGTTTATGGTGCAAAACCTTATTGAGCAATCCAAAAATCCATCCTCTGGTTTTATGCTTAACGAACCAGAAAAAATTAAAACCGCTTACGACCGAGCAATTCTTGAAGGAAAAAAAGTTGTGCTTTTTGGTGTTACCTACGCTTTACTCGATCTTGCAAAAAAAAATATAGACCTTTCTGAAGCAATAATAATCGAAACAGGAGGAATGAAAGGCCGACGAAAGGAAATTAGCAAAGAAGAATTACACCAAGAGTTAAAACGTGGATTAAGTGCTTTTAGAATTAGCTCAGAATATGGGATGACAGAACTTCTTTCTCAAGCCTACAGTGATAAAGATGGGCTTTTTTCCTTGCCGCCATGGATGAAAATTCTTTGTCGCGACACTAATGATCCTTTCAGTTATGTTGAAAGTGGAAAAACAGGAGGAATTAATGTGATTGATTTAGCAAACTTATACAGTTGCAGCTTTATTGCTACGCAGGATTTAGGAAAAATGGAGGGTGAATATTTTCATCTCATGGGTAGATTTGATAATTCGGATATACGAGGTTGTAATCTTATGGTCGAATAATTGAGAAAAAATTCTACCTTTAATCTAATAATCATGCATATGTCGACATCTACAATTCTAATTTTATTGTTAATTGGTTTAAGTGCTGGAATTCTGAGCGGATTTGTAGGGATCGGTGGTGGCGTAATTATCGTGCCAGCACTTGTTTTTGCACTTGGTTTAACGCAGCACCAAGCGCAGGGAACAAGTTTATTTGTACTTGCAATGCCGGTTGTACTTCTAGGATTAATGAATTATTGGAAAACAAATAATGTAAATTGGCAGTTTGGACTAATCATTGCGATTTCTTTTGCAGTGGGTGGATATCTGGGTTCAAAATTCTCTTTAAAACTCTCTCCATCTGTTTTAAAAGTTGCATTTGGCATCCTAATGGCATTTATTTCTTTACGACTAATTATTTCAGGATTTAATTCTTTTGAAAATGAAAATTGAAATACAGCAATTGATCCGAAATAAATCTCAGGAAATCTTTGAGAAAGTCAAAGAATATAGAGAGTATATACATGAAAATCCGGAGTTATCCTATTTGGAATTCAATACAATGGAATATGTATCCTCCATTCTAACAAAACTTGGGATTCAACATCAAAAAGGAATTGGAAAAACGGGCGTTGTTGCATTGATTAAAAATGATCAACACGCAGAAAACGCATCCTGTATTGCGCTGCGAGCAGATTTGGATGCTTTGCCAATTTTGGAAGAAAATACCGTTTCCTATTCCTCAAAAACACCAGGTATAATGCATGCTTGTGGGCACGATGTGCATACCGCTATTTTACTTGGAACAGCAGAAGTATTGCATACGTTTAGAGAATATTTGCCACAACCTGTAAAATTAATTTTTCAGCCGGGTGAAGAGAAAAACCCTGGTGGAGCAACATTAATGATTGCTGATGGTGTTTTAGAAAATCCAACTGTCACAGAAATGGTTGCATTGCACGTTTTTCCGGATATGGAAGTTGGTAAAGTTGGTTTCAAAGAAGGGATTTACATGGCATCATGTGATGAAATCCACTTAACTATTCATGGAAAAGGAGGACATGGCGCAACACCGCATCAATGTATCGATCCAATTATGATTGGTGCAAATTTACTCGTTCAACTGCAGCAGATTGTAAGTAGAAAATGTGACCCGAAAATCCCTTGTGTTTTATCTTTCGGTCATTTCGAAGCGATTGGCGCAACCAACATTATACCTTCTAAGGCAATCTTGAAAGGCACGTTTCGGACAATGAATGAAGTGTGGCGAAAGGAAGGGTTGGAATTAATCGAAAAACAAATAAAATTAATAGTAGAAAGCCAAGGAGGATCAGCGGAGCTAGAAATCAGCAAAGGATATCCTTACTTGGAAAACGATGCCTTTGTCACTAACAAAACAAAAAATAAAGCAATCGAATTGCTAGGAACTGAAAATGTTGAAGACCTTCCAATTCGTTTAACGTCAGAAGATTTCGCATTCTATTCTCACAAAATTCCAGTTTGTTTTTTTCGTTTAGGCGTTAGAAATGAAGCAAAAGGAATAACCTTTGGCGTGCATCATCCAAAATTCAATATTGATGAACATGCATTAAAAGTTGGCGTAGAAATAATGAGTTTTATTCCTTTTTAAAAATAGGAATTCAAATAGATTTAAAACAAGAAAAGATGCGAAAAACATTATTTCCGTTTATTATTTTTGTGGCCATCTTTACTGCATGTGATAAAGTGACGCAAACAGAAAGAAATTTAGCAGGAGAATGGCAAATTGTTTCCTATAAACAGATGGACACGGAAGGTTTATCAGAATATGCAGTTGTAAATGGATACATTAAATTTGAGACCTGCACAGACGCTTCCGTCGCATGTCCGTATGCTATTTCCATCCATTATAATTTCCCAAGCTCTTCTGGAAACACAACGGAAAAGGGAACGTATGAAGTGATTGAAAAAGGAAAATTCATGAACATAAAAAACAGTAATAGCTCCGATCCTAGTGACGCAATGTATCGTTGCCGCATATTGACAGAAACGAAAACAGATCTAGAATTAGAGTTTTCGGATGCTGGAGGAAACATCCATACCTATATTTTTAATAGATAATTGCTGCTAGCGAAATTCAAACAATCTTATAAAAACAGGCGCAAATCGAAATTGCAACACGATTAGTTTGCCATATCGCTCATGAATTTGATTCGCATTAAACGCAATTCCTCTTCTGTATAATCGCCATCAAATTCTGCAATGGCTTCCTGCAAATCATCTGTTTCCGCATCGTTAAAATACTCGAAAATTTCTTCTTGATTTTCTTGATCCAAGATATCGTCAATGTAATAATTTATATTTACACGGGTTCCCGAGGAAACAATTGCTTCGATTTCCTCGATAACCTCCTCCATTGATTTTCCTTGAGATCTTCCAATGTCTTCCAAAGGTAATTTTCGGTCGATATTTTGAATTAGCTGAACCTTCAATCCCGATTTATTCACCAATGATTTGACAACCATATCCTGCGGGCGTT
>JBIKZR010000110.1:0-6378 GCA_044354635.1 Crocinitomicaceae bacterium
GCCACCGCTCGAACGGAATCCCCTGTTGGCACGCCTTTTTCTGTGTATGGCAATTTTAAGCGCTCTGAAACAAGCAAGTTCGCATACGGAATTGGAATATATACACCATTTGGAAGTACTATTCAATGGGAAGCGGGATGGGAAGGACGCTACGCAATGAAACGATTGGAACTAAGTGCTATTTTCTTTCAACCAACAATTTCCTACAAAATTTCTAAAAAAATTGGACTTGGTGCTGGATTTGTCTACAGCAGGGGAAAGGTTAATCTTCAAAAAAACATTCCTATTCAAGATGCCTCTGGCCAAGATGCTTTAGCAGAATTAAACGGTTCGGCAAAAGGGTTTGGTTTCAATTCCGGAATTTATTTTTCTGCATCTTCTAAGTGGTCATTTGCACTAACGTATCGCTCTCGTGTAAACATGGAAGTGAAAGAAGGTACAGCAACATTTACGGTTCCTACTTCGCTTCAGGCTAATTTTCCAAGTGGTAAATTTTCTTCTTCCTTACCTTTACCGCAAGTGTTAACTGTTGCAACGGCTTTTAAACTCAGTGAAAAATGGAATTTTGCCTTGGATATAAATGCTATCGGCTGGAAAGCATACGATACTTTAGGTTTTGATTATGCACAAAACACAGCTTCATTAGTAGATACGAGGTCTGCAAGAAGGTATAAAAATACACTTGCCTTCAGAACTGGCGCTCAATTTCAGTTGAATAAAATAATCGCGCTGCGCGCTGGAATAGCATTTGGAATGTCACCCGTTCAGAGTGGATATGTCACGCCAGAAACACCCGACGCAAATAGATTAAACTATACGGCAGGGTTTTCCGCAAAAATTGGAGCCCATTTTTCTTTGGATGCTTCTGTGTTATTTACCCATATAGAAAGAACCGACACGAATTTAGAAACCAACTTGAGCGGAAAATTCACTACAAATGTCTTGGCGCCTGGATTGGCAATTATCTATCAATTTTAAACGATGAGAAATAAAATAAGCTATTTGGTTATTGCCTCTTTTTTACTAACTATTTTTAGTGGCTGCAAACCAAAAATAACTACCAAAAATCCCAGCTCGGGAGAAATAAATGCTACCCGATTTGTTTCTATCGGAGGAGCTTCAACCGCAGGATTCATGGATGATGCTTTGTTTTCTGCAGGACAGGAAAATTCCGTGGGAAATATATTCGCAGGACAGTTGCAATTAGTAGGAAATTTGGAATTTCTCCAACCACTTATTCAAAGTTCATATATCGGCTGCAATGCAGAAGGAAAATCGAGTTTGATTTTAGGATATAAAACCGATTGTTTAGGCGTCACTTCTTTGTCTCCAGTGAGAACTTCTTCAACGGGCGATTTAGCGTTATTTCAGCAAAACAACTACACTGCAGGGTTTCACAATTTTGGTGTTCCAGGATTAAAAGCAGTAGAATTGACTCAAAATGGCTTGGGCAATTCTAATCTTTATTTTGCACGAATGGCTTCCAATCCAACTTCTGGTCAAGTGCTATCCGATGCGCTTTCCAGGAATCCTACCTTCTTTTCCTTTTTTGTTGGAATGGATGAGGTATTGGCATACGCTAAAAAAGGCGCTGCCATTGGAAATTTGACGCCTGTTTTTGGAACGGATGGCAACGGATTTAGCGGAAGTATTCAAAACGCATTGAATAAATTAACGGAAAATAGCGCCAACGGCGTTGTAGCAAATATTCCGGATGTAACGGTTTTACCTTTTTTCACTACGATTCCTTATAATGGACTGAATCTTACACCCGAAAAAGTGGCTTCTCTAAATCAAATTTATAATCCAATAGGAATTTCTTTTCAGGTTGGCGCAAACCCTTTCATGATTGAAGATCCAACTGCTGGCGTTTTTGGTGTTCGAAAAATGGTTCCCGGCGAATTAATATTGCTTTCAGCACCGTTGGATTCCGTAAAATGTTTTCAAATGGGTTCTGTTTTTCCCCTTCGCAATGAGTTCGTGCTAACGCTAGCAGAATTGGAAGAAATTCGAGCAACCACCCATCAATATAATGCTGTTTTGGAAATTCAAGCGGCAGAAAATAATTTAGCGCTAACAGATTTGGAGGCCTTTTACCAGAAATTAGCTACAGGAATCATTTACAATGGTATTGGTTTAAATTTAAAGTTCGTTTCTGGCGGTGCAGTCTCGTTAGATGGATTAACTTTAAACCCGAAAGGAAATGCATTACTTACGAATGAATTTATTAAATCCGTAAACAATAAATACAACGCAACTATTCCATTGGTGGACGTCACCAACTATAGAAGCACTTATTTTCCATAATTAATTTTAAACTAAAAAGTATGAAAAGAACAACTACAGCTTTAACTCTTTTTTTATCCTTTACCGCATTAGTTCACGCGCAAGAGCCTTGTTCAACCGGCAGATATGCAACAGATGTTTTTACCAATGTTTCCATAACCAGTAACATTGTTTATGGCCAAAACACGTCTTTTTCAAACCAGAACACTTCCTTAAAACTCGATTTCTACGAGCCAACAGGCGATACTGCAACACAAAGACCTTTAATCATTTGGACGCATGGCGGCAGTTTTCTTGGCGGATCTAAAACAGATGCGGATATGGTTGCGCTATCCAATGCATTTGCAAAAAAAGGATATGTCTGCGCTTCCATAGATTACAGAACAGGATTTTTCCCAATTGATTCCGCTAATTCTGTAAAAGCGGTAATGCGAGCGGTGCAGGACTTGCGCGCTTCTGTGCGGTTTTTTTATAAGGATAGGGCAGAAAATACAAACACCTATAAGATTGACACGAACAATATTTTTGTTGGTGGTTCTTCAGCTGGCGCAATTACAGCGCTTCATTTGGCTTATTTGGACCGTTCATGTGAAATTAACGGCTACGTGCCTCAAGGTGTTTTGTCAACATTGGGCGGTTTGGAAGGAAACAGTGGAAATCCTTGCTACTCTTCGAAAGTGAATGGTGTGATTAACCTCTGTGGGGCTTTGGCACAATACGGCTGGTTGGAAAATGGGGATTTACCACTTTGTTCTTTACATGGCACAAACGATGCAACTGTAAAATATAACCGTGGAATTGTAAATCCTGGTGTTGCATTAATGTATTTGGATGGAAGTAGAATGTTGCACGAACAAGCACAAGCAGTTAGTGTTCCTTCTAATTTTTATACTTTTTATGGTGCTGGACACGTTCCGTATTTGGGAACTGGCGCAACACAAGTTGCATACATGGATACAACGATACGTTTTGTGCGCGATTACTTATTGGAAAGATTGGGTTGCTCCAATCCAATACTTCAAGCCGCAAATACGCCTGCGCAAGCGGCAAATTTATATACTTTTTCTGAATGCGCTGGTAATATCCCAGAGGACTTCTGCGCCGATGCTTCTCTGCATGAATTGGATAAGGAACTTACATTTTCCATGTATCCAAACCCTTCTAGTAGCACAGTAACAGTAGCGTTTGAAACGGCATCAGAAAAGCACATTCAGTTAATTGATTTTTCCGGACGAATCTTAGTGGACGAATGGACGCAAGAAAAAGTGTTTACGTTAGAAGGTGAGTTGTTCCATAATGGGATGTATCTTTTAAAAGTGCAGGAAAACAAAGGTAAATTAGGTTCACGCGTACTAATTTTAAATTAATGCGCTTCCTGCTTTTCTTGCTCTTAAATTTTGGCGCACTTTATATTGGCGCGCTCTTAATGGGTGGCAATCCAGCTGAAAACAATTGGTACAACCTTCTTCCAAAAGCACCATGGACGCCTCCGGGTTGGGTTTTCGGTGCCGCTTGGACAACAATTATGATTTGTTTCACTTTTTACATGTCCAAACTGTACACGCAAGTTCCGACAGCTCAACGAAAATTTTTAGTGTTGCTTTTTTCTGCGCAATCGCTCTTGAATGTACTTTGGAACCCTGTATTCTTTAACTGGCATTTCATTGCAATTGGAGCTTTGGTTATATCATCGCTTATGGGCATTTTAATTTTCATGCACGTGAAATTGGCTAGAGGAAACAAAATCTTGCTTTTCCTTCTTCTTCCATACTTAGTTTGGTTAGCAGTTGCTTTAAGTTTGAATCTATATCCGCTTATTTTTAAAGGATAAAGTCTTTTTTTGTACGTTTTGGAACAAAAATGGTAAATAATAAAAAAACCCTGTAGACAATAGTTTACAGGGTTTTTCAATTCTTTTAATCCGTTTTTAACAAAATTCCGCGTAGGCTTCTGTTAAATTATCCGCAATCATTTGAGCGGTTCCGCCCTCAATGTGGTGGCGCTCCAAGAAATGCACCAACTTACCATCTTTAAATAATGCAATGGATGGGGAGGATGGAGGATAAGGCAAAAAATACTTTCTCGCTTGCGCTACTGCTTCGCCGTCTACTCCTGCAAAAACGGTTGCAAGTCCGGCTGGAATTGTTGCGCCTTTTAAAGATAACTTTACGCCTGGACGCATATTCCCTGCAGCACAGCCACAAACGGAATTTACAACAACAAGCAAACATCCTTTAGAATCTTGAATGGTATGATCTACCGCTTCTGGTGTGGTTAATTGCTCAAATCCAACCTGAATGAGATCTTCTTTCATTGGTCGTACTAACTCTGGTGGGTACATATATTTCGTTTTAATTATTACCTACTACAAAAATACAAAATCAATAAGCCAATTTCCGTTTTTGCTTTTATTTTATTTCTGCAAACGGGAATGCCTAATTTCTTTATCCAATGGAATGGAATGGAGTAAATGATCCGCTAATTCTTTTCCTAAAAGCGGGGCCAACAAATAACCTTTCGCTCCTAATCCGTTGTAAACAATAAGTTTTGGATACGTTTCATGTCTACCCATAATTGGTCGCCGATCTAATGTCGTTGGGCGAATGCCGGCCGTCTGATCTGTAATTGTATACGGTGCGGAAGTGAGATAGGAAAGGTGGTCGCAAATCTCCTTTCTTCCTTCGGCTGTTGTTGTGTCGTTGCAGGTGTTCCAAACATAAGTAGAACCGATTTTAAAGGTTTTATTTCCGGATGGAAGCACAAAACATTTCCGGTTTAAAGATTCATTTTCCGGCAGTGTTTCGGAAGTTATCGTGAGAATTTCGCCTTTTGTCGGGTTGATTGGAATCGCTCCAAACCAAGGGTTATTGTGTACTTCAACACCTTCACAAAAAATAATCCCATCAAAGGATTCCTCGTTGTATTTTCCGCTTACAGGATCAATTTTTGCGTAATCAACTTCTTCGTTTACCAACTCTAAAACCGTGGAAAGCCATTTTTTTGTTTCTTCCAGAAAGGAACGCGTAGCAATAAAAGCACTGTTCTTTACGCGACCGGAACCAAACAAATTCGTTGCTTTTGCATACGTTAAATCGTCCGATGAAACCTTCGTAAGGTACGTACTAAATTCTTCCAACTCCTGTTTGCTTAGCCAAAAGTCACGCTCTTGCTCGGAGGAAAATAAACGCCGAATAGTAATAGAATGCATGAATTGGTGTCCGCATTTTTCGCCTAATGTTGCATAAAATTCTTTGGCAAATGGCAGAAAATCATCTACCCTCCACGATTTTGTCATCCGACGAAAAACGATTGGATTAATCATACCAGCCGCGACTATGGAACTGCGGTTTTTACCATTGTCGATCATTTTTACGGAATGCCCCTCAGAAACCAATGCTTTAGAGATAGAAATCCCGGCGATTCCGGCTCCTATTATTAGAAATTTCTGTTGCTCCATTATTTCGTAATTGCTAAACTTAAAATACTGATGCGAATATCCGGATAATTTTTTTGAATGGATCTAGCCAATGCTTCCAGTGTCGCGCCTGTTGTTACAACATCGTCTACAAGTGCAATATGTTTTATGTTCTGTTTTCCCTTTTTTAGTATAAAATTGTCTACAACATTGTCCCAACGTGCAAATTTTCCTCTGGTGGTTTGGCTTTCTGTATGTTCTTGTTTTTTAAGGAAATTAGCATCCATTTTTACGGATAAAACAGCAGCAATTCCTGCAGCAATCTGCTCGCTCTGATTGTAGCCACGGACAAATTCTTTTTTTGGATGTATTGGAACGGGAACAAGTAAATCTAAGTCTTTAAATGCTTCCAGTAATTTTATTTTTCTACCTATTTCTTTGCCGAATGCAACGCCAACAGTAGGGTTGGACTGGTATTTCAATGCGTGTAGAATTTTTTGAGAAGACTTCCCTTTTTCAAAATACAATAACGCGTATGTTCCTGCAAATAAAACCCTTCCCCAAAATAATTGGTCTAGTTTTGTTGGCTCGGTGTATAATTCAAAATAGGTATACACTAATTCGCCATGACAAAAAGAGCAAACCCACTCCTCCGAAGCAGCAAGCTCATTTTTACA
>JBIKZR010000111.1:0-6346 GCA_044354635.1 Crocinitomicaceae bacterium
GACGGACTCAACCGCGGGGCAAAACAGATTCCATTGAAACGTGTAATTGATGAAGCACTGGAAACGTGCACTTCAGTTGAAAGTGTAATCGTATACGATTGTTTGGGTTGGGATGCTACCATGGTGAAAAACCGCGATTACTGGTGGCACGACGTATTGAAAGGCGAGTCAACAGTTTGTCCTGCCGAAACAATGGATGCAGAAGACATGTTGTTTATATTGTATACTTCCGGTTCAACTGGGAAACCAAAAGGAGTTGTACATACCTGCGGCGGTTATATGGTATATACGGCATATACGTTTCAAAATGTATTTCAGTACCAAGAATCCGATATCTATTGGTGTACCGCAGATATTGGTTGGATTACCGGGCATTCGTATATTGTATACGGGCCTTTGATTTCCGGTGCAACAACTGTTATGTTTGAAGGAATCCCAACGTATCCAGACGCTGGAAGGTTTTGGCAGATTATTGACAAACACGGTGTGAATCAATTTTTAACTGCGCCAACTGCGATTCGATCGTTAATGGCTTATGGAGAGGATCATGTTCTTTCTTTTAGTTTAGATTCCTTAAAAATGTTAAGTTCTGTTGGCGAACCAATCAACGAGGAAGCTTGGAAATGGTATTATTTGCACGTTGGGAAGGAACGATGTCCGGTAGCTGATAGTTGGTGGCAAACGGAAACCGGTGGTATAATGATTTCAGGAATTGGGAATTTATCCCCAATGAAACCAACATTTGCAGGTTATCCAATGCCTGGAATTCAGCCCGTATTATTGGACCAGGAAGGAAATGAAATTACAGAACCAAATGTAGAAGGTTACTTATGCATAAAAGCGCCATGGCCTTCCATGATTCGCACTACTTATGGCGATCACGAACGTTGCAGAATTAATTATTTCTCGCATTACAAAGGCTATTATTTCACCGGTGACGGTGCAAAAAGAGACGAAAATGGTATGTATCGAATTATCGGTAGAATTGATGATGTAATCAACGTTTCCGGTCACCGATTTGGAACAGCTGAAATTGAAAATGCTATCAACACCAATAAAAACGTGATTGAATCTGCCGTGGTTGGGTATCCACATCCGGTGAAAGGGCAATCAATTTATGCATTTGTTGTATTGGATAAAGTAACCGAAGATGCGCTAATGACGAAAGGTGAAATTGTTGAATCCGTGGTTGCGGAAATAGGAAAAATAGCTATTCCGGAGAAAATACAATTTGTAATAGGACTTCCGAAGACCAGATCAGGAAAAATAATGCGCCGTATTTTGAGGAAAGTAGCAGAAGGCGATGTCTCTAATTTGGGAGACACTTCCACTTTGTTGGATCCAGCGGTTGTGGAGGAAATTGTGGCGAATGCATTGATTTAATAACTACTCAGTTTAAGTGGATTATTGAATCCTTTCATCTAAATGGATTTACAAAAAAACAGTAGGAAATATTTTGTTGTTCTTATTTATTGGTACTCATTAATTCCATATAAAATTTCCTTCATTTTAGAACCATTGACTTCAATAGGTTTGTATGCAATGTTAAATTTATCAATGGCATTGTTTACATCATTTTTCAATTTGCTGTAAGAGGGCTGCATTGTAGAGGAGCATTGTTTTTCATTTTCATAACTATTCAATATTATTCCAAATTTTTTATAAAATTTTTCACCATCATTTATGAAGTTATTGTATTGGCCAATAAATTGAATTAATCTATCGATTGGAAACTCTAAATCAATGATTCTTTTTTGGATTTCGACGTCCTCTTTCCCTTCTGTTGATTTAAGATATTGCTCTAATAAAATTTTTATTTTATCTCCATCGTCCTTGTTTCGAAATTCCGCCAAACTAATATCATAACCTAATGGTTTTGTATATTCTCTAAAAAGTGTTTCAATATCCTTTTTAATTATCTCGTTGGATGAGTTGAGAAAAGCTGTTTCAAAAAAAATGGTGTTTAAATCGTTTTGCATTCTAACAGTAAAGTCCATAATACATTCTATTTTCTTTAATTCTGCTTCTTTTTCTGGCTTAGTAAGTGATGAGATGAACAAATTTGAAACACAATTTGCTACGGAAACAATTGTGTTAGTTCCTAATATTTGGGTTAAATCAAATGCATTTTTCTTATCTGTTTTGGATTGAATTATACGATTTACTTCCTCGAATTCTGGATAACTATGAGGGTTTGCAATCTTGGATATTTCTGAAAACGTAGTAACTGCGGTGAAATGATGGTCTAAACTCAAGACCTTTTCATAAAGCAAGCGTATTATTTGCAATCCTTTGATATATCGAATCTTGGATATTTCAAAATTACTTTGTAATCGTAATTCGTTTATCCTATTTTGGTATTGATCTTTTAAAATTAGGTGGCTGACCTTTTCCTTGGTTCGCATTTTCTTGTATTCTAAGTCCCAGTTGATTTGCTTTATTTTTGCGTTATACACTGACTTTTGATTTTTCATGGAATTGGCTACACACTGAATTTCAACAACCATTTCATCTATAATAACTTGTGGATCATCAGATGCCAAACCCTGCATTTGAAAAATTAAAGTCGATACTAAAAGCACTATTTTCATGGTTCAATTTTTTTTATATTCAACAAAATATAAAACACCCCATTTTGCAGATAAGCGTCATAAAATCCTGCTTTGACACCATAATTATCCGTGTTACTATATTTCAATTTTGCACATTCTTCAGAATCGAAAACATAATCAATAGGCTGATTCACGGGGAGTAATTCTAAATCATCTGTTTGTGATAATATTTTTCCCAAAACAGCTTTTTGTATTGTTTCTTCGAAACGCAGTAAAGGAATTGAAAGCTGGAGAACATTAGAAGGCTTTAAGATTGCTTCAAATATAAGGTTGTCGTCTGATGCGGTGTTTCTTTCAATACAATGTCCAAGTCCACCTATGCATGTTCGACCATGCCCAAAACAGAATGTAATCGATTTTTCTTGACTGTAGGAAAATAAAGTTAGAAGTAATGCCAATGGAAAAATAATTTTCATATAGGTTGTATTTTTGGTAACAAAAGTTTACAAAGTTGATTTTTCAAAAAATAAGCGAATGATCTGCATTAATTTGGCATATAAAACGAAAAACGACCTCATGGCTAAGCGCAGTTATATCATTTCATTTTAGTGTTCTTCAAATCACCAAAGTCACTTTCCCAACTTTCTAAAATATCACAATTGAGAAGATAATAATTTATCTTAACTCCTTTTTGCTGGGCTTGTTTTATAAGTTCAATCCATTCAAAAGATTTCTTTTTATTCAATTTCCCTATATAAACAGCCCATGTCATAACAATTGTGATTTCACCAGTTTCAATTATTTTATTAGAGAGCAACTGATTAATCTCATTTAGTTTTAACGTGTTTTCATTACTTGCTCCATTGATTTCTTCAACAGAACCAATAAATTCATTTATTTTACCATTGCAGTCCTCAGGACTTTTTCGGAAATCCACAAATTCACCTCTTTTATTAAAAAACATTGCATTTGGCACACCATTATTTATCTTCAGAAATTGTTTAAATGCCTCAGGGTCTTTTAATAAAATTAATTTAGAAGCATCGTACTTATTTTTACTTAAATATTTAGTAAGTGACTCAACGGTTTCTAGCTTAGGCTTTTTTACTCGGTACATTTTTTTTATTAAAAAAGTACAGGAAGATAAAGCAAAGGCGAAAAGGAAAATCGCAAATACACCACCCTTGACTTTCAAAGGTGGTGTATGAAATTTAAAAATTAACTTCATTTTGTTTCGTGCTTTCGTTATAAATCACTTTGTAAGTGCCAGCTTTCAATGAATTACTTTTTAATCCTATTTTCCGAACTACATCATCAGGAATAGTATAAGCTTCTTCAAGAACTATAGCAGCTTCGTGAAAATGTTGGAAAATTTCCACTAAATTTTCATCACTAATAACTAGTGTCAAATTTCCATTTGATGACGCACTTTGAAAATTACCTGGCGCACTCCGCAGCTCAATTCCAATCTTAATAGTGCACAACCCTTTTCCAAAACAACCTGCTCCTCTGCCAAATTCTATATCTACATATATTCCTATTGCAGCTAGTTCCTTGGAATTTGGATTCACTTTTATTTGTTCATCCAGTTCATTTTTACATTGTCCTTGAAAACCCAAAAACAAAATTGTAATTGAGCTAAAAATTAACTTTTTCATAGTTTTAATATTTTAGATTATTTAAATAATTAGTGTGAAATGCTTCGGACATTTCCCAGGTTATTTTCTTTATTACCAAAAAATAATAACAAGAAAAATTAACTTGTTGAGTTTAATATGAAACTTCCAATTTTCTCAATTGAACAATTTCAGGGCGGGTATTATTTAATCTGATTTCATAGTTTGATGTTTAAAGGTTTACCCAAAAATACATCCAAACTCAAGTGTTTGATTAGTAATAATCTTCCTTTTTTAGTAACTTTTTACCTATGTTTAGTAATATTTTGCTTGTTTCAGTATAATTATAAGATAAAGGTTTAATTAACGTGCTTATTTGCTAAATCTAGTTTGGATTCGCTTTAATTTAATTTTTTTTGTATATTTAACTTACACAAACCATCTAACCTTACTCTACAATGAAAATCAGCAATTATTTAAGAAAATACAGAATTGATAACGGCTATTCGCAAGAATACGTTGCAGAAATAATTCAAGTCTCTCAAAAAACATATTCAAATATGGAAAATGACAAGAGCGCTGTTCCTATCGAAACCATTAAACAATTGATAGATCTCTACCATATAGATCTCTCCTCAATAGATCTTTCTTTGTTTTTAAAGGATGAAAAACTGAATTTGAAAAATTCTAGGAAGGAGACTGATAGTTCCGAAATTTTAATCCACGCCGTTTCAAAGAAACTTATTGTTCAAATGGAAGAGCGTATTCAAGAATTGAAAATAAAAGTTTTTGAACTGGAAAGGAAACTGGAAAAAATTTAATTAATATACATGTGCTAAAACCTACTTTGTATTTTCATCCTTACCCTCGGCTGATAAAAAAAATGAAATTTTGTTTTTACGAAGCGATAGGAAACCAGATACAAATAAATTAATTGCTTAACCAATCGCCACGATTTTTTCCCAATTTTACTGTTCGCGGGTTTCAGCTTTATTGTATTTTTGTGACATGGTATATTCTCGTTTATTCGTACGTTTTAATTGGGTTGCATTGGTGCTAATCTATTTGGTGGTGGTTGCAGGAAGTTTCGTGCGTATAACCGGCAGCGGAATGGGTTGTCCAGATTGGCCAAAATGTTTCGGACAATGGATTCCGCCTACAAAAGCAACTGAATTACCGGCAGATTATAAAGAAATCTATGCTGGGAAACGCGCAAAAAAAATAGATAAATTCAGCAGCTTTTTAACCGCTATTGGCTTAAAAGAAACCGCTGATAAAATTCATGCCGACCCAACCTTACTGACAGAAGAGGATTTCAATGCGCAAAAAACATGGACGGAATACATCAACCGATTGTTTGGTTTTTTAGCTGGAAACGCCATGCTTGTCGCTTTTATATGGATTCTTTTAGCTTACCGAAAACGAAAGCTGATTCTTATTTCTGCCGTAAATCTAGTATTAATGGGAATTCAAGCCTGGTTTGGATCTATTGTTGTTGCGACGAATTTAGTTCCTTGGACGATTACCGTTCACCTGTTTTTAGCACTCGTAATTATTGGTTTGCAGCTTTACCTAATTCGAATGGTAAGTCCAGCGCAGCAAAAATCGGTTTCCGTATCGAAAACGGTAAAATGGTTGGCCATTGTTGTATTAGCAATTACTTTTTACCAAATGTTTTTGGGAACCCAGGTGCGAGAATATATCGATGAATTAACTAAATCCGGTTATGGTCGGGAAACTTGGACAGAAAAACTTGGTATAACCTTTTACATTCACCGAAGTTTTTCGTGGCTCGTTCTGGTGTTGATGACGTTTATGATTTGGAAAAACGAAAAAGAACAAAAGCATTGGGTTTTGCGATCCGCCTATATTATTTTGGCCTTAGAATTAATTTCAGGCGTTCTATTAGCCTATGCAAATATGCCGGGCTTGATTCAAACAAGCCATTTGATTTTTGCTACAATTCTATTTGGGATACTCACAATGCTCATCTTTCGAATAAAATCCGTTCAACAATATTAGATTTTTTTTAAATTTCACCTTGAAAATTGCAGATAGTATAGTATATTTGCATCCCGAATTGACTTTTCAATTCACGGTCCTATAGCTCAGTTGGTTAGAGCAACAGACTCATAATCTGTGGGTCCATGGTTCGAGCCCATGTGGGACCACAAGTTT
>JBIKZR010000112.1:0-6286 GCA_044354635.1 Crocinitomicaceae bacterium
CTTGAGAGGTCGCCAGAAAAGTTAAAAAAATGAAACCAAATGACACTAATATTCTCATGCTGTTATTTTTGAGCGAAACGGTAGAGAATGTATGCAACTACGCCGAAGAGTGCATTGGGAACCCAAACAGCAATGTAAGCTGGGAAACCGACATTCATTGCGGCAACGGTTGTAACTTTCATTGCGAAAATGTACACAAAAATAATTCCCAATCCCAAAGCGATATTCACGCCAATTCCTCCGCGTTTTTTTCGGGACGCCACAGCAACTCCAATAATGGTAAGAATATAGGTAGCAAATGGATAGGATGTTCGCTGGTACAATTCAATCTCGTACATTGGAACATTTCCTGAACCTTTTTCTTTTTCCCGTCGAATAAACGATTTGAGTTCAGAATACGTCATCGCCTCCGCTACATTATCGCGTTGCGCCATTTCCTCCATTTTAAAATTAAAAACGGTGTCTTTTGTTTTCCCTTCAATCATTTGATCGTTTGGATAACCGATGTATCTTTCAAAATAATCGTTGAGTTTCCATTTGTTTGTTCCGTCGATATTTTGAGCGGTTCGAGCTTTAATAAAATAAACAATGCTATCCCCTTTCCACTGTTCCAATGTAAAATCATTTACCTCATTTTTTTCGGCATAATAACTCGAAAAATAGACAACTTGATTACCTGGATATTCGGCGTGGTAATCCTCCACATTAATAGCATCTCGGTAGTATTTCTCTTCGAAATCCAAGCGAGTCTGATTAGACTTCGGCAAAATGAAATGGTTCAAGATCAAGGAAATAACCATTAGAAAAGTTGCTGCAATCATGTAAGGTCGAAGAAAGCGATGGAATGGTTTCCCACTGTTCCACATTGGAATTATTTCTGTGTCCTGCGCCATTTTTGCTGTAAACCAAATGACAGAAACAAAAATAATCATGGAAGAGAACATGTTTCCAAAGTAGAGTACAAAGTTCAGGTAATATTCAAGAATAATAGCCGAAATAGGCGCCTGATTATTGATAAACTCGCTTAAGCGTTCGGATAAATCAAATACCATTGCAAGAAGCATTATCACTCCTAACATGAAGAAGAAAGTTGTTAAAAACTTACGTATGATATAGCGATCCAGTATTTTAAGCATGTATTACAATCGGTTTTTCAATCTTGGAATCATGCGGTTTTTCCATTCCGCAAAGGTATTTGCTAAAATTTGCACTCTTGCTTCCCGCATCAATTCTAAATAGAAGGCGAGGTTATGAATGGTGGCAATCTGAATCCCCAAATTTTCTTTGGATTTGATTAAATGTCGGAGATAGGATTTTGTATATACCTTATCCACGTAGGCCGTTCCATTAGAATCCAAGGGAGAGAAATCCATTTCCCATTTGGCGTTTTTTATATTTATGATTCCTTCAGAAGTGAACAACATTCCATGCCGAGCGTTTCGACTTGGTAAAACACAATCGAACATGTCCACCCCCATGGAAATACATTCCAATAAATTCGCCGGCGTTCCAACGCCCATTAAATAGCGCGGTTTATCAACCGGTAAAATGGCGCAAACAAGATCTGTCATACTATATAATTCCTCATCTGGCTCGCCGACTGACAGACCGCCGATTGCATTTCCAACTGCATTGTGCGAAGCAATTGTTTCTGCTGATTCCTCGCGAAGATCCTTGTAAATACTTCCTTGAACAATAGGGAAAAGCACTTGATCGTAACCATATTTTGGTTCTGTTTCATTCATTTGATTCATGCATCTTTGCAGCCAACGATGTGTCATGTGCATGGATCTTTTAGCATAATCGTACGCGCAAGGATATGGCGTACATTCGTCAAATGCCATAATTATATCTGCACCAATTGTGCGTTGTATATCTACTGCTCTTTCTGGCGTGAAGAAATGGTAACTTCCGTTGATATGGGATTGAAACTTCACACCTTCCTCAATAATTTTTCGAGATCCCGACATGGAATAAACCTGATAACCGCCGCTATCTGTCAACATTGGTCTTTCCCATCCAATAAATTGGTGCAAACCTCCAGCTGCTTCAATAACTTCCAATCCTGGTCTTAAAAAAAGATGGTATGTATTTCCCAAAATTATTTGAGCGGAAACATCTTCCCTTAATTCTTGCTGGTGAACACCTTTAACGGTTCCAGCAGTTCCTACCGGCATAAAGATTGGCGTTTCAATCGCACCGTGATCGGTATGAAAGATTCCTGCTCTAGCTTTGCTTTTTATATCTGTATGTAGTAAATCGAAGTGCATAACATTGTTGAAAAATAAACGCTACAAAGATACATGTATTTCATTATGTGCCCCATCTTTGCGTCAAAGCTTTGTATAGAAATGCGATTTTTACCATCATTTGAATTTGGATTGCCCTTAATTATATTTTATGTGTTCGTTGCGGCGGGAATAATTCAGCTTGTATACACATTGGTAGTGTTCAGAAAATTAGCGTTTTACAAAAAGAAACCGCAGCTCGAAGAAACCAATTTACCGCCAGTAAGTATCATTTTGGCAGCGCGAAATGAATCCGATAATCTCTTTGAAAACTTACCATTTCTATTACAACAAAATTACCCCGTATTTGAAGTAATTGTTGTAAATCACCAATCCATTGATGATTCTACTTATTTATTGCATGCCTACAAGCAACAATTTCCAAATCTTCATACCATTGAAATTGCTAAGAATCCTCATCTGAAACCAGGAAAAAAACTTGCTTTAACATTGGGTATAAAAGGGGCGAAATATGAAAATCTACTTTTCACGGATGCGGATTGCAAGCCAGCTTCAGGCAATTGGTTAAAAAGTATGGCGTCTCAATTTATTCCGGGTAATGAAATTGTTCTCGGCTTCGGACCATACGCGCGCAAAAAAGGTTTTTTGAATAAGCTGATTCGTTTTGACACAGCATATATCGCAATGAGTTATTTCTCTATGGCTTTGGACAAAATGCCTTACATGGGAGTTGGTAGGAATCTTGCGTATACCAAGTCGGTTTTCAATTCCGTAAGTGGTTTCAAATCGCATTATTTTATTTCTTCTGGCGACGATGATCTTTTTATTCAAGAAGCAGCAAAAAAAGGCAATTACGCAATCAATTTAGATCCAGAATCTTTTTGCTATTCCGAACCAAATACCACATGGGAAAGTTGGATTCGCCAAAAAACAAGGCATTACAGCACTTCTAGTCGATATAACGTTATTAAAAAGTGGCTGTTAGGAATATACCCACTTACCTTGTTATTACTGTGGATTTCATTTGTTATTTTGCAAGTAAATTCCAATGATTACCGTTGGATTGGTTTAACGGTATTTCTAATTGTAGTAGTTTTAAAATGGTGGATACAAAGCAGGTGTTTTTCAAAATTAAAGGAAAAGAACTTTATTCAATTTCTTCCTTTATGGGATATCTTTTACGCGCTATTAATGCCGATTCTATATTATTTATCGGAAAAGAAAAAAACAAATAAATGGTAGAAGGAGAACATTTATCGGATAAAGCACGCTTCGACCTAACACTTGTAGAAGCAGCTAAGAAAGGTGATCAATCTGCTTATGCGCAATTGATGGATCGCTACCGAGAATCCATCTATTATATGATGTTCAAAATGGTTCGTCACCAAGACGATGCAGACGATTTAACCATTGAAGCATTTGGAAAAGCATTTAGCCGATTGGAGCAATATTCTCCAAGTTATGCATTCAGCACCTGGCTTTTTAAAATCGCATCCAACAATTGCATTGATTTTATCCGTAAAAAAAGAATCAAAGTAACATCGATGGATACTGGATATACAACGGCTAATGGCGAGGTGATTTTTGTGGATGCTAAAGCACATACGTTGAATCCGGAAGAAACGATTATTCATGGTCAAAAAGTAATTCACATGCGTTTGCTGGTGAGTAAACTAAAGCCACGTTACCGACAATTAGTCGAAAAACGGTATTTCGAGGAATTAAGTTACGAGGAAATTGCGGAAGAGCTCAACCTTCCATTGGGCACGGTAAAAGCACAACTTTTTAGAGCACGTGACTTTTTATCTAGTATGATTGAGAAAACGAAGGACTCAATTTGATTGCATTTCGTAATTTTGCATTACCAAGAACAAAATAGCCTGGAAAAGGAACAATAACTATGCAAACAATTAAAAAATATTTCCCCAATCTTACTGAAAAACAAGTGGATCAATTTGCGCAATTGGAACCGCTATACAAGTTTTGGAACGAACAAATCAACGTTATTTCAAGAAAAGATACTGAAAATTTTTACGAAAGACACGTTTTGCATTCCCTTGGCATTGCAAAAGTTATCGAATTTTCAGATGGAAGTGATATTTTAGACATCGGCACTGGTGGCGGATTCCCTGGTATTCCGTTGGCGATCTTATTACCAAACTGTACTTTTACATTGGTGGATTCCATAGGGAAGAAAATCAAAGTTGCAAACGAAGTAGCTGCTGCAATTGGTTTAACAAATGTGCAAGGAATCCACGAACGCGCCGAGAACATTTCAGGGAAATTTGACTTTATTGTAAGTCGAGCTGTTACAGCAATGCCTTCCTTTTTACTTTGGACGAAGGGAAAATTCAAACTTTCCAAAAAACACACCTTGGCGAACGGAATTCTATACCTAAAAGGCGGAGATTTATCGGAAGAGATGCAACCTGTTAAACAAAAGAATAGTGTACACAGCCTAAGTGATTTTTTCTCAGAAGATTTTTTCGAGACAAAAAAAGTAGTCTACGTAAAAGGAAATTAAACTTTAATTTTTGATTGCACACAGTATCTTATGCATACTAAATTTGTTCTAACTCCAGAATATTTATTTTTTTTTTGCGATTACGAGTTCAGTTTGTATTTTTTGAAAAACGCATCCCAATTCCAAATAAAATTGGAGATTACCTCATCCATTCGTTTCAAGAAAAGTGGATTTGGAGCCTGCATGCGCTTGAAGTATTCATCCTGAAAATCATTCAAATTATACTTAACAAATAGCGCCTTAGACATCCCATAAACCATGTTTTTGGAAGGATGGTTAATCCGTGAAATAAAAGATTGGTAATCGCGAATCATTTTTGAAAAATCCAATGCACTCATTTCATACATCTTGGATAGTTTCTCAAAGATTATTTTTTCTACTCGAACAGCTTGATCAGCATCAAAAGTACTTTCTAAAAAAGATAGATTTCCAACAATCACAACAAGTGCAAATTCGCCATTTTGATTTTCAGAAATTTCGGGACTCTTTACAAATACGACATCTTCATTGATCAACTGTGCAACTTCTTTGAAACCATTATCAACAGTGTCGTAAATCGCATTAATAAAAATATTAGCAACTTGATTGTCTGTTAATTTACGTTTTAAAATAGAACTCAACATAAAAATAGTTTATTGTTGTTTGTTTAACACAAAGTTAAACGCCTATAACAGTGATTTACAGCAATCAAAAGAAGGTTTTCAACTAAGTTTTCAACAACCTTAACAAAAACTGCTTTTTTTGTATAGAACTTTCCTTAACGTTTTAAATATGAGTTATTTAATTCCCTAACACTTCCGGAATCGGTTCTCCCGTCATTGCTCCAGCTCGCTGTAAAAAAAGCAAATGGGTAAGTGTCGCTGAAATATCAGCAATAACGATTTTTCTAAAAACATCTTGTTTTGGGATTCCTTTACCGTACCAGATTAATGGCACATGGGTATCGTAATTGAATGCGGAACCATGGCTAGTTCCCTTGTGTGTATTTTCGGTTTTTAGTGCTTTTGGAAGAAATCCAGGTTCTAAAATAAACAATACATCGCCACTTTCTTTTGCGTGAAATCCTTTTCTAACCATCTCGCGCCATTCGTCATCATTTCCTGCCTGCATTAATTGTTCGGCTGTATAAACGCTCTTTACACCTTCCCATTGCGCAACAGATTCTGCAATAAAGTCTGTAACTGATTTTTTAGTTAGATTAAGGGCGGCTATTGCTGTATGATCCAAGTAAATATTCAAATTTTCTTCAGCGAGAATTACATCTTGTCCGAATTTTAGTGCAACCGCAGATTTTAAATTAGTCATGTTTTCCTCTAAAAAAACATACCCACCAGGTAGTTTTTTATCCACTAAATACTGAGGGACGGGCACAACAGCATGATCTGCAGTAATAAATAATACAAATTTATTTTTACCAACCGTTTGTTCTAATTCAGTTATTAACCGCGCAATTTCTAGGTCTAAACGGATATAAATATCTTCCATCTCAACGGAATAAGGTCCAAAAGAATGT
>JBIKZR010000113.1:0-6255 GCA_044354635.1 Crocinitomicaceae bacterium
TCAATTCATGTAAAGCAACACCATTTCGCAAATGTTCCTTTGTAGCAGTTGCAAAATTAGGGATCATTCTACGGAAAAAATCACGATCCACGGGGTCATTCAATAAAACGGTAAGTTTAACGGCTAAATTTCTAGAATTATTAACGAGATCCCCAAGTTTTTTTCTTCCCTCCCACCAGCGATCATAAGCGGTATTGGTTCTAAAAACAAGCAGCAATGAAATCACAAAACCAATTAAGGAATAAACCGCAATTAATTTTTCTAAAAAAACAGCCTCTGGAAAATATGTGATTTCCAAAAAAGCGATTAGTAGTGTGAATAATCCAATATACAGGATTTCTTTCCACAACATTCTGAACGTATCACTTTTATGAAAGGCAAAGATGAGTGTTAGCCAGCTTTTTGGGTTGTAATTTACCATTTAATATTTCGTTTGATTTACTATTAACTTTCGACAAATCTTGATTTTGATTGGTTTTAGTTAGGCACAAATATAGAGTTGTTTCTTTAATTTTTAGCTACGATAGATTGGGTAAAAAAACAAACGTGTTAAACTTTTAACAACTAATAGCTTTGGTTAATAGTATTTTTACCTTTGTCTTGTTAAAATTTAAACATGGAAATTACACCAGAAATACAAAATCGTCTTTCCCTTTTAAACGAAAAATATTCCGCACTTGGACAAGATCTCCTATCTTATTTGGATGGTTTATTATATGCGGATACCGTAAAATATTGGGATTATATTGAAGTAGACGCACTTTTGAGCCTTCAAAAACCAAAAACCAATTTTCCAGACGAGGTAATCTTTATCATGTATCATCAGATTACCGAGCTTTATTTCAAATTATCCTTACATGAATTTGAGCAACTTGGGGAAATAGAGAAAGTAGAGAAAGCGTTTTTTATTGAACGTGTTACACGCATCAATCGGTATTTCGAATCCCTTATTAAGAGTTTCGAAATAATGATTCACGGGATGGATCGGGAACAATTCTTGAAATTTAGAATGTCGCTACTTCCCGCAAGTGGTTTTCAATCTGCGCAATACCGTTTTATTGAAATGTTTAGTACAGACTTCCTTAATTTGGTCCACAAAGACAAGCGATTCACATTTGGTGCGGATGCTACAATTTCAGAAATGTACGAGAATATCTACTGGAAAGAAGGCGCAACAGAATTGGAAACAGGAAAAAAAACGCTCACGCTTGTTCAATTTGAGGAACGCTACTCGAAAGAATTCATTGCGTTAGGCGAAAAATGCCAGACTAAAAACCTATGGCAAGTTTACAAGCGTTTGAGTCAAGATGATCAAAATAGCCCGGAAGTTATTGCCGTTTTGAAACAAAACGACACGAATGTAAATATAAATTGGCCCTTAGCACATTATAAGTCTGCTGTGCGCTATCTGAGCAAAGATTCAGCTGATATTGCAGCTACAGGAGGAACAAATTGGCAAAAATATTTACCTCCGAGATTTCAAAAAAGAATTTTTTATCCCGCTTTGTGGACAGAACTAGAAAAAGAAGATTGGGGAAAATCGTGGGTAGAAGAAGCGCTGGGAAAATAAGAAAAGAATCTTTTCGAGCGTTTTTTATTCGAGAAGTTAAAGCTAATTATGAAAAGCTAATCTTATCTAGCATTCCGAGCATGTCTTCAAAATGGTAATCTGCTAAAATCAGTTTAGGATCTACAAAATGGGTTTTTTCTGGAATGCAAACAACTTTCATTTTTGCTGCTTTCGCGGAAATTATTCCGTTTAAAGAATCTTCTATTACCAAACATTTATTTGGCGCGCTCTTCAGTTGTTCTGAAACAGCCAAATATACAGCTGGATGTGGTTTCCCAAATTGTTCGTTTTCTGCAGAATGGGTGCTGTCGAAATACTCTTTGATTCCTAACTCTTTTAATACGGTATCGATTAGTACGGTGTAGGAAGATGTTGCTAAACCAATCTTTTTATTTTGTCCTTTCAAAAACTCCAACGTTTCAATCACACCCTTAAGAGGCGTTGCATTCGCTTGAATTAATTCCTGCATTTTAGACACAATTTGCAATTCCATTTCCCGTGGTGAAACATTCTCCCAACCTTCGTGTCGGTGCCAAAACGCTACAACCTCATCAATGCGTAAACCTACTGTTTTTTGGAAATCTTGCTTGGTTAATGTGGATCCTGCTGCATAAAAAACCTCCTCCAAAGCAATTTTCCACAACGGTTCGGAATCGATTAAAACGCCATCCATATCAAAAATAACAGTGTCAAATTGAGATAAATCAAGTTCCATTTTTTATAGATTAATTCTTATTATAGCCGTGTTTTTTACTGAACGCTTTTGCTTGTAAACTGCTGTTATTAATGTATTACAATACGCACAATTTCGATTCGTCGATCACTTACCTGTTCGATAAATAACGTTTGCTTGGACAATTCAACTTGGGTTCCAGCTTCTGGGATAGACTCTAATTCGTGGATAATTAAACCCCCAAGGGTTTCGTATTCTTCTGATTCCGGCAATTTTAAACCGTATTCCGAATTTAGAAAATCGATATCGGTTCGGCCGGAAAAACGAAACTCCCGTTCACTAATTTTTTCTGCCAGAAGATCTTCCGTATCGTGCTCGTCTTCAATGTCTCCAAATATTTCCTCTATCACGTCTTCAATAGTTACAATTCCAGCTGTTCCGCCATATTCATCCACCACAACGACAATATTTCCCGATTGCTTAGTAAACATTTTTAGGAGGTCTTTGCCAGGTGTTGAAGACGGAACAAAACCAACTGGTAGCAGAATTTGTTTGATAGAAGCTGGTCGTTTGAACATTTCGTAGGAGTGAACATAACCAATAATATTGTCAATAGAATCGCGGTAAACGATGATTTTGGAAAGCCCAGTATCGATAAAGATATGCTTTAATTTATCGATGTTTTCCTCCACGTCAATCGCTATAATTTCTGTTCTTGGAATCAAGCAATCTCTCGCTTTTATGTTGGAGAAATCTAATGCATTCTGCAAGATCTGCATTTCATTCCCAAGCTCCTCTTCCTCTTTTATCCGTTTAGAAAGATCTAAAACGTAATGTTCCAAATCTACCTTTGAAAACACTTTTTCGGAATTGGAACGGTCTGTTTTTAGCAGACGTAAAAATAAATTGCTGATAAACATCACAACCTGCGTTGGAAGGTAGAGGATTCCATAAATAATAAGCATTGGAGCGGTTGCCACTTTAAAAAACCCATTCGGGTTGATTTGAACAAGTGCTTTTGGCAAAAACTCGGCAACAATCAAAACTAAAAGAGTTGAAAAAACAGTTTGCAATACTAAAATCAAGCCAGATTCCGATATTCCCCATGAAGCAATTACAGGATTTAGCATCTTCGCGGCTTCGATACCAAACAATACCAATGCGATATTATTTCCAAGAAGGAGCATGGCAATAAAAAAGGATTCTCTTTTATAGAACAAGCTTAAAATTTTTCCTTGGAAATTTCCTTTTGTTCGGTCTAGCTCAACTTTTAAGCGATTAGAAGCAAGAAAGGCAATTTCCATACCCGAAAAAAACGCAGAAAAAACAAGCGATAAAATTATTACTGAAAACGCCATTAAGTTCTAATAAAGATGAAAATTAAAAAAAAGGATCTAGATTACATCAAAACCAATGTCTTTTCTATAGTAGGCTCCTTCAAATTCTATTTTCTGTGCAGAATCATACGAACGTGTGAGCGCCGCCTGAACTGTCTTTCCATAAGATGTAATCGCCAATACACGACCACCGGCGGAAAGTACTGCAGGTCCGTCTGAACTTGTTCCAGCATGAAAAACAATGCTTTCGTCAATGCTATTTAAACCAAATATTTGTTTTCCATTTTCGTAAGCTTCAGGGTATCCCCCTGCAACCATCATTACCGTAGCTGCACTTTTTTCTACAAACTGCACATCTCGCTCGGACAATGTATTCGAAGCAACGCCTTCAAAAAGATCGAGAATATCGGATTTCAGTCGTGGAATGATAACTTCCGTTTCTGGATCGCCTAATCTACAGTTGTATTCAATAACGTATGGATCGCCTTTTACATTTATAATTCCAAAGAAGATAAATCCTTTGTAGGGAATATTTTCATTTCTTAGGCCTTTAACCGTAGGAATGATTACTTGATTTTTTACTTTATCCATAAACGCAGGATCTGCAAAAGAAACTGGCGAAACAGCGCCCATTCCACCTGTGTTTAAACCTGTATCTCCTTCGCCAATGCGTTTATAATCCTTCGCTTCCGGTAATAATTTATATGCATCACCGTCTGTAATCACAAAAACAGATAATTCAATTCCTTTTAAAAATTGCTCGATTACAACCCTTGAGCTGGCGTTTCCAAATTTAGCGTTTGCAAGCATTGCCTTAAGTTCGGCTTTCGCCTCCTGAAGGTTTTCAAGGATCAACACGCCTTTTCCTGCTGCCAAACCGTCTGCTTTCAAAACATATGGGGGTTTCATGGAGTCCAAAAATGTATAGCCTTGTTCTAATGTTTCTTTCGTGAACGTTGCATATTTTGCTGTTGGAATAGCATGGCGGTACATGAATTGTTTTGCAAAATCTTTGCTTCCTTCCAATTGCGCTGCTGCTTTTGCAGGGCCTATAACTGGAACATTTTTCAACGCTTCATCTGCCAGAAAATAATCGTGGATTCCTTTCACAAGCGGCTCTTCAGGCCCAACAACTACCATATTTATCTGGTTTTCCAAAACAAAGGTTTTTATGGAAGGGAAATCGGTTGTGGATAAGTCAACATTTTTACCATATTGACGCGTTCCAGCATTTCCTGGGGCGATAAACAGCTCTTCAAGTTGTGAACTTTGTGCAATTTTCCATGACAATGCGTGCTCTCTGCCGCCGGATCCAAGAAGTAATACTCTCATTTTTGTGGGTGCTTTATCAGCAAAATTTTAATAACGATTCAAGAATAAATTTGCCGTCTTCATTTCCTAAAAAACGATCTGCAGCTCTTTCTGGATGAGGCATCATGCCAAAAACATTTTTTTGTTTATTGGTGATTCCTGCAATGTTGTGGAGTGCTCCATTTGGGTTAAACGCATCACTAACAGTTCCTTCCTGCGAAGCGTATTTAAAAAGAATTTGATCGTTTTGCTCCAATTCTTTTACGATTGCATCTTCCGCATAAAACCGGCCTTCGCCATGCGCAATCGGAATTTGGTATGTTTTAGAAGGATTCAATCCTTTTGTTATAGCGCTTGTGGAAGAAACTGGCTTTAGGAAAACATTTTGGCAGATAAACTTTTGATTGTTATTGTGCAACAAAGCGCCATCTAACAATCCTGATTCCGTTAGAATTTGAAAACCATTGCAGATTCCCAGCACATATCCTCCTTTGTTTGCATGTCGAATAACTTCTCCCATTATAGGGGAAAGTTTTGCTATAGCACCGGAACGCAAATAATCACCAAATGAAAATCCTCCTGGTAAAATAACAAAATCAACTCCTTTTAAATCTGTATCCTTGTGCCAAAGACGTTCAACTTTTTGTCCCATAATATCTTGCAGAACATAAACCATGTCTTCATCGCAATTTGAACCAGGGAATGTAACAACTCCAAATTTCATCTTTTTTTACCGTTTTTTTTGGCTTTCACCACATGAAAAATATGTCTGTAAAATTAGTCAAATTAACCCAATTTATTTAAATCAGATGAAAAATTTAATCCAAGAATAGAGAAAGGTTAAATAGAATAAAAAAGTAGCTATTCCGCCAAAAGTCTTGTTTGAAAAAGAAAAAGTCAAAAAGAAGGAAAGTGGCAACATCAAGAAACTAAAACGTTCAATTTGCTTGAAAAAGAAGAAATCCACTAAACCAAATATAACGCCCATAGACACTAACCACCAGAGCATGCTTACCAGTTTTTTTAACCGGTTCGTGGATTTTTGCATTCTTCCACGAATCGTTACAAGGCTTAAAATAAAAAGCAAGGTGAATAAAATCGCCATGACAAGGAAATCCAATTGCTTACTCTCGTAATTTGTACTTTGCTCAATTATTTCGAATTCAATTCCATGTCCAGATTGCCACAAATATACCGTTGCATAAACCAGTGGAATGCCAAAACCAATGAGTGCTAGAATTGTTTCCCGAAAAACAAATGGTCTGATGATCCAAATCATAAATAACAAAAACGGCAAAAAAGCAAGCAATGGCGGATGAAAACTAGCTGCTATTCCAGCAAATATTGCCCCGTTAAAAATAGGA
>JBIKZR010000114.1:0-6234 GCA_044354635.1 Crocinitomicaceae bacterium
TGATTAGTTATAAATCTTCTTATTATATTGGAATAACATACAGGAACAGAGACGCTATCGCTGGAATAGTTGGCTATGATATCCGAAAAAAATACCGAATTTCCTTTTCGTATGATGTCACACAAAGCAAACTAAACAATGGCGTTTCTGGAGGTTCTTACGAGCTTGTTCTAGGTTGCCGATTGAAGTAATTTTTTAAAAAAACGTTATTTCTTTAGTGCTTTAACGACACTAAAAGAGCCTTCACCATATCCCGGTTTGGAAGCTTCAAATTCCGTTATTTCATCCAATTCTTTGAAGAGTGTTTGTTTGAACTCAAAATCATGAAACCCTGCCTTTTTAAGCTCCTTCACTACGTGTTCCATCGTGTATAAATTGGCATTTTTATAGAATGTGCTTTTATCTTTCTTCGCAATATAAAACTTGCCGATTGGACTATCTTTTTCTATGAAACCAATGATGATTGAACCACCTATTTTCAGTACTCTATTTGCTTCTGCAAATGCATTCTTTAGTGCGTAAAAATAACTGATACTTCCTGCCATTAAAACAAAATCGAAATGCAAGTCTCTGAAAGGTAATTTTTCCGCAACCGCATCCATCACTTCGATTCCTCTTTTGTAAGCCAAATTGCGTAATTCAAAGGATGGTTCAATTCCCTCTTTAATGCCTAGCGCAACTGAAAATCTGCCACTTCCAAGTCCAACTTCAATTCCATGGCTTTCTCCTGCAGGTAGCATTTCCCGTAGCGCTTCCACTTCAGATTGAAATACTGTAGGGTAGGCGTCAAACCATGCATCGTATTCTAAATAGTGCTTTTCGAATGGTTCAATTATTTTACTGAAATTTCCCATGCTATTTTTTTTCTTCGATTATTTAAGTTATTATTTGCCTTTTAATGCTAAGATAAGGCAATTGTCTTTTCATATTAGGTATGTTTAGTGATGTCAAACAGTGATATTAATCAATTTTAGAAGTATTTTTTCTGTTAAATTATATTTCTCTTCGCCTATCGTTAAACTTTTCTATTCCCAAGTGTTTTTTGAATAACATCCTTGTATAAAACTTCCTAAACCATCAGGGCCATTGTTGTAAGATTCAGTCTGTGGAAGAGTTAAACTCTTGAAATCAACAAATTGAGTGTTTGAAAAAATACTAATCGTTATAAAACATTTGGTAAATAAAAACTTCCTCATACATTATTTATTAAATAATACCGCATTAAGAAGAATTTAGGGACATTAAATACCCTTTAAAACAGATGAACATAAAGTAAATCCGACTTGATTCTGAAGTCTTCATTCAAAGATAATCAGCAGATATTCTGACATGTTCCAACTCTTTTTCGCCTTCCCATCCTTGGTCTTCAGACAATGACGAATTGAATTAGACTTTACAGAACTTAGAGCTGCAGTTACAGTTCTCTATTTTTACGAGATTCCCTTTTAATCCAAAAGATTGGCACCAATAATCTTTTGTATAGCAAACAAAGTAATTATTAATCAATTGATTCATTTGCTAATTTGATAAAATGCTTATATTTGAGGAAAATTAAACTTAAAAATCATGAAAAAATCTTTATTTATTATGTTCGCAATTGTTGCGACTATCATTGTATCTTGTTCTAAAGATGCTAAAATCAACAGAAGAATTGACGGAGAATGGAAAGTTATTTCTATCGGCGGAGAAGCATTGGCTGCTGATGAAATTTACACATTCAAATTTAACAAAGACAAAAAAGAAACTGGAGACGGGACAATTGTTTATACAGACTCTTTTGGAACAGATTCAACTCCATTTACTTACATAATTGCTAGTGAAAAAATCACTTTGATTGTTGATGGTTATTCTGAAGTTTTATCAGTAACTAAATATGAAAAAGACAAACTTGAGTTAATCGATTCTTCAAGTGAAGTTTGGGTATTGGATCCAAAATAATTAAATATTAAAAATCAGGAAAATAGCTCATTTTATGGGCTATTTTTTTTGAATAAAGTTTTGAGATAATCTCAGTCAAAAAAAAAGACTCTAACTAAAAGCACCCAACAGGATGCTTTTAGTTAGAGTCTTTTTTCTGTTAAAGAATTATTTCTCTTCGCCTTTTGGTTCTTCTCTGTTCCCAAGTATTTTTTGAATATCATCCTTGTATAAAACTTCTTTTTCGATTAGTAATTCTACTAAATCGTCCAATTTTGATCTGTTTTCAGTTAAAATTTGAAAGGTTTTTGTTTCCGCTTCTGAAATTAAACAGCGCACCTCACTATCAATCAATTTAGCTGTTTCTTCACTAAATGGTTTAAGGAATGAATTTTCATAAATTCCAGTGGAATCGTAAAAACTAATATTCCCCATTTTTTCGCTTAATCCCAACTGACTGACCATCATGTAGGCTTGCTTGGTGACTTTTTCCAAATCGTCCAATGCCCCGGAGGAAACATCGCCAAAAACGATTTTCTCAGAAATTCTTCCTCCTAAAGCCGCACAGAGCTGATCAAAAAATTGGGAGCGCGTTATAATTTGTCTTTCTTCCGGTAAATACCAAGCGCCACCAAGCGATTTTCCTCGCGGAATAATCGAGATTTTTTGCAAGGGATCTACATTTTTAAGTTTCCAACTAATGATAGCATGTCCCGCCTCATGGTAAGCAATTATGCGTCGTTCTTCTGGTGAAATAAATTTGCTTTTTTTCTCAATTCCTGAAATTAGTCGATCAATTGCATCAAAGAAATCTTGTTTTCCAATTGCGTCTCGTTTTTTTCTTGCGGCAATTAAAGCTGCTTCGTTGCAAATGTTGGCAATGTCGGCACCGGAGAATCCAGGCGTTTGAGCGGCTAAGTTTTCGGAATCGACCGTTGAATCTTTTTTTAAAGGCTTCAAATGAACCTGAAAGATATCGAGTCTCTCTTTTTTATTGGGAAGATCCAAATGTATGTGCCGATCAAAACGACCAGAGCGTAAAAGCGCTGGATCCAAAATATCTGCTCTATTTGTTGCCGCCAAAACGATTACACCTGTGTTTGGTCCAAAACCATCCATTTCGGCAAGTAATTGATTTAGTGTGCTTTCTCTTTCATCGTTTGCCTGAATGGACAAAACTTTTCCGCGCACTCTTCCAATGGTATCAATTTCATCGATGAACACAATACTTGGTGCTTTTTGCTTTGCTTGATTGAATAAATCCCGAACGCGCGAAGCTCCAACACCAACGAACATTTCGATGAATTCGGATCCCGATAAGGAAAAGAATGGAACTCCAGCTTCTCCAGCAACTGCTTTTGCCATAAGCGTTTTTCCTGTGCCAGGTGCTCCGACCAATAAAACGCCTTTCGGAATTTTGGCTCCAAGTTTGGTGAAATGTGATGGTTGTTTCAAAAATGCCACAATCTCCATAATTTCCAATTTTGCTTCTTCGTATCCAGCGACATCTTTAAAGGTAATTGGTGCGCTTTTTCCTTTTTCAAAAACCTGAGGATTTGATTTTCCGAAATCCAAAAATGTCCCTCCGATCCCGCTAGATCGTGCTATAAGCCTGTTCAACCAATTTAGTGCAATGAAAATAAAAAGTAACAAGGGCAAGATCCAATAAATTAAAGACGTCCACCAGCTTTTTCCACTATTTGCATAGTAAATTTCGACGCGCTCCGTTTCCGGAAAAATACGCTGTATTTCAGCTAAATTTTGTTCAAATAATTCAAGAGAACCAATGGCGAAAAAATAGTGTGGGCCAGCATTCTGGCTGCCAAACATACCTTTAGAAACTAAAATGTATTTATCGCTCTTCAATTTTTCTTTTTTGATAAAAACTTCTACAATTTCTTTGTTTCGAATAACTATTTTATCCACATCTTGTGGTATCAGCATTTCCTGTTTAAATCTTTTCCACGAAATTTCTCGTGTTGCAGCGGTTTGGCTTCTCGTGAAATAAACAAGTAAGACAAATAGTGTCGAGAACAAAACAATCCAATAAAAAGGGGAGAAGCCAAATGGTTTAATGGAATTTTTTATATTTCTCTTGTTTATTTCTTGCTTGTTCATCTGGTATTTCTGCCTTTATTAAAACTAAAATTTGTCACGGAAAACGGAACACTAAATGTACTTTTTGAAAGCAGATTTAAAGAATAAATACATCATTCAATTGGCTGACCAATGTCATTCAGAAAGGTATAGACATGAAAAAACCGCTGAGAAAAAATCCCAACGGTTCTAAGAATACTGTTTAAAAATACGTTTTTGAAACGCAGATACTTATTTTTCAGTTACAAACGCTTTGATATTTAGCACCGCTGTTTTAGGTTCTGTATTTGCTGTTATAGTAACTGTTTTATTTTGTTCGTTTAATTGCCCGACTTTAGGATGGAAGATGATTTCAATTTTGTCAGATTTTCCAGGAGCGATTGGCTTCTCCGGTTTTTTCGCTGTTGTGCAGCCGCAACTAACATCCACTTTTTCAATTATTAAAGGTTTCGTTCCTGTATTGATTACAATAAACGAAGCATTGTTTTCTGTGTCTTCTTTGATTTTTCCAAAATCTTGTGTTGTTTTATCAAACGCCATGCTGGTCATTGCGGAAGATGCATCTAACAATCGCGCTTGTTCTTCCTCTTCGACTGCACTCAGCGAAGCTTTTAGGTCTGCTTCGTTCTGATCATCTGCTGCCACAGCAGAAACAACTTCTCCACTTTGGGATTCCATATTAGCGGAACTATCTACACAAGATTGCAGAAGTGTTAGTCCGAAGCAAATGGAAAAAAATGTGCCTATTACCTTTTTCATGTTTCTAAAATTTAATCGTTTGTACTCAAAATTAATAAAAGCATTTTCAATCTAACTTTATTTTTTGTGGTTAAGTTTGTGCGTCTCTTTATTTTCAATCGCCTTTACAGCGCGCATTACAATTTCATTGGATTCATTATAAATCTGATAAAATTCATTGTAGCCCCAAAGATCTTGCGCTAGAATAGCCTTCAACCGCAGTTTGATAAGTTTTTCACTCGTTTTATATTCCTCCTCGTTGAATTTTAATTCCGAATCTTCCTTTTCAGCATAAGCTAGAAATTCGTTCATCAAAATCGTGGAAGGTGAATATGTTTTCAAAAATGAATCGAAAGAAGGGTAGGATCCTAGTAATTGTTCTCGGTTTTTATCTACATATTCTAATGTGAAACTATTCACGTGTCCGCCTTGAATCAAGTCTCTGTAGTAATCAGTGAATTCTAAGGTGTCCAATGGAACAAAAATATCCGGCATAATACCGCCACCGCCATATACAATTCGCTTGGAAACCAAGGTTTCAAATTTCAGTGAATCCGGTAATTTTATGGAATCAGCATTGCTAAATTCGCCATTCAAATAACGTTGCGTGAGGTCTTTTTTATATGCTTCTTTATCTTCATAAGATTTCTGGATAAAACGACCGCTTGGCGTATAGTAACGCGCAATTGTCAAACGCATTTGAGAACCATCCGTTAAATCTATTGGACGCTGCACCAATCCTTTTCCGAATGTTCTCCGCCCAATGATTAAACCGCGATCCCAATCTTGAATTGCTCCGGACAGAATTTCACTTGCGGATGCAGAATATTCATCTGTTAAAACTACCAATTCCCCTTCTTCCCAAAGTCCTTTTCTAAACGCATTTAAATTTGTTCTAGGTTGCGCTCTACCTTCCGAATAGACGATTAATTTATCTCCTGACAAAAATTCATCTGCCACTTTTTGTGCTTGATCCAATAATCCACCACCATTTCCTTGCAAATCAAAAACAAGGTGTTTCATGCCCTTTATCTTTAGTTCCTTGATGCTTTTTTGCACTTCATCCATCGTGCTTCTGGAAAAACTATTCAATTTTACATAGCCAATTTCTGTTGTGAGCATATAATATGCATCTACGGAATTAATCGGAATATTATCGCGGGTAATCACAAAATCCATCGGTTTTTTCTGTGCTTTTCTAAGTACTTCAATTTTGACTTTTGTGCCTAATTCTCCCATTAGTTTTTCACGAACTTGGGAGTTTTTCAACCCAATTCCGGCAACGATCAAGTTGTCCACTTTTGTGATTTTATCGCCAGGTTTAATGCCGAGTTTTTCGGATGGTCCGCCAGGAATTGTTGCAACCACCATCAACGTATCTTTCAGAATCTGAAAACGAATTCCAATACCTACAAAACTGCCATTTATGGAAGAATTAGCATCGTCCACTTCCTCTTTTGAAATATAAGTAGAATGCGGATC
>JBIKZR010000115.1:0-6224 GCA_044354635.1 Crocinitomicaceae bacterium
TATTAGCGGATGGTCATTGTCATCAATTATCAGATTCATTCCTGACAATCGAATCACTTCATGAAGTTGGTGTCTGCGTTCATTGATACTTCCAAAGCGCGGCGTAAAAACACGGATTTCTTTTCCTACCTCTTGAATCCCTTGCGGCAAGCGTCTTGCAGTAGTTGAAATTTCAGATTTAGGTAAAAATGGTTGTATTTCTTGTGACACAAAAAGTATTTTCTTTTTCTCCATGAATTTTATATTCGTAAAAACAGTACAAAAATATAGAAAAAAAAGCGGAACTTCAACAAAAAGAGATAGTTTTGTCGATTGATCTTATCAATTTGGGTACAGTTCATGCAGATCTTTCAAGACAAACAATCGCTCATTCAAGCGCTACAAGAAATTAAAGCAGCAGGGAAATCCATTGGATTTGTTCCAACGATGGGTGCGTTGCACGATGGCCATATTGCCCTAGTTCGAAGCGCATTGCAGGTTACCGACCAAGTTGTCGTTAGCATTTTTGTAAATCCAACACAATTTAACACTGCATCCGATTTAGACAAATACCCGCGCATGCTGCAAGCGGATATTGCACTTTTACAGAAAGAAGGCGATATTTTTGTCTTCGCGCCAGCAGTTTCGGAAATATACCCGAAGGATGATTTCTTTGCGCCATTCGACTTAGAAGGAATAGATTTAGTCATGGAGGGAAAATTTCGACCTGGACATTTTCAGGGCGTGGTGCATGTTGTTCGCAATTTATTTCAGATTGTACAGCCTCAAAAAGCATTCTTTGGTTTAAAAGATTTTCAGCAAGTTGCTGTTATTCGATTAATGACGAAAAAACTAGCTCTACCAATTGAAATTGTAGCTTGTGCTGTTGAAAGAGCGCCAAATGGTCTTGCTTTAAGCAGTAGAAACCTGCGATTATCGGAAACACAGAAGGAAGATGCGCTTATTCTATTTCAAACCATGGCGTTGCTGAAAAAATTAAAGAGGGAGTTTTCTCCTGCTGTATCGCGGAAAAAAGCAATGGAATTTTTCAAGAAGGGAAAATTGGAATTGGAATACCTGGAACTTGTTTCGAGTGAAACATTGGAAACACTTAATCAAACTTGGAGCGAAAGTTCAACCTGCTGTATTGCTGCTTTTTGCGGGGAAGTAAGATTAATTGATACTGCTCAATTATAAGCATTTCGCAGTTGGAGAATTTGGTTATCGATTATTCTTCCAAATAAACCCGATGTACTCGTTTTGAAATGCTCGTCATCACTTCGTAAGCGATTGTTTGCATGTTTTCTGCAAATTTTTCGATGGTTTGATTTTCGCCAATTATTTCGACGCGATCGCCTTCTTTAACCTGCAATTTTGAAACATCCACCATTATCATGTCCATGCAAACACGTCCAGCGGTTGGGCAAAATTTATCTTGAATAAATACGCCACCTTGTCCGTTACTTAAACTTCTTTTGAAGCCATCTGCATAGCCAACCGGAATAATTGCAATCTTCGTTTCCTTTTCTGCGATAAATGTTCGGCCGTAGCCAACACTTTCGCCTTTTGCCAATATTTTCACCTGAGAAATGGCACTTATCCAACGCATCACAGGCTTTAATTTTTGTTTTACCGTTGGATTGGAACTAAGCCCATACATACCAATTCCCATCCGCACCATTTCAAATTGCGCATTTGGATAATTTGCAACTCCTTCCGAATTTAAAATGTGGCGATCAAAAAGATAATTTAAATTTTGAGAGAGGGTATACACCGCTTGATTAAAGCGCTGGATTTGGTGCTCTGAAAACCTTTTATCGCGCCGATTATCCGCATCTGCCAAATGGGAATAAACAGATTTTACCCGAATTTCTGGCTGGGCTTGCAGAATTTCGCATACACGCGTTACGTCCTGCAGCTCAAATCCAAGTCGTTTCATCCCTGTGTCCAATTTCAGATGGATTGGAAAATCTGTTTGCCCCTGAAAAATCAATTCTTTGATGAATTGATCCAATTGATTGAACGAAAAAATTGCAGGTTCCAATTGGTAGTTGATGCAATCTTCAAAACCATCTTCTTCGGCATTCATGACTAAAATTGGCAACTTAATTCCTTGCTTTCGCAGTTCAACTCCTTCGTCGGTGTAAGCAACTCCCAAATAATCCATCCCTTGCTGTTCCAGGAAGTGTGCCATTTTCTCAACGCCTGACCCATAGGATTGCGCTTTGACCATTGCCAATATTTTTGTTTCTGGCTGCAACTTATTTTTAAAAACCATTATGTTTTTCCGCACTGCGCTCAGATCTATTTCAACGAAGGTCTTGTGGTTTTTCAAACGAAATTGCTTTGCCAAACGCTGCATGTTTGCTTTCCGAGTTCCCTTGATTAGAATTACGGAATTCTCAAATGTTTGGGGTAATTGTTCGTTTTGGCTAATTATGTGTAAAAAATCCGGCTGAAATGCTTCAACAATACGTTCAAGTTCTGCTTTTAGAATTGAATTCTCCGCATCCAAGCCAATGATTACAACTCTTTTTCTATTACCAGCAATACGCAACTGGAATTCTAGCGAATGCGTTAAAGCGTCTAGATCCAAATTATACGTATCGTTTATGATTGTATTCCCATTTATTCCTTCAAATGTCTCCATCCGCAAGGCCAATTGAGGTAAGGTTGGAATTCGTTCCTTGATGAGTTTCGTATTTTCCAACAGTAGTTTTGAAAGCGCAATTGCAACTAGTGCATTATTTATACTGGCTTTGTCATCAAAGGGAAGCAGCGACAGTTCTTTTTGAAAATGCTCCGGTTTTAGTGCAACACCATGTATTTGCGCTTGTTGCTCCGTTGTTAAATGAATTGAATTTGGGAAATATGTTTTCTGTACCTTCGTAAAAAGGCGCAATTTCTCGTTAATATGTGCTTGTGTTGACTGGAAATTTTCTTCGTGCGCCCTCCCAAAGGAAGTGAAAACGCCAAGTGTAGGCCGAACAATTTCTGCTAAACGTTCCATTTCTCCCGGCTTGGAAATACCGACTTCGATGAGCGCCAAATCACTATCTTTCTGCAATTCAAGTAAAGATAAGGCAACTCCCAATTGAGAATTATAGCTTTTTGGACTTCTGCTAATACGCAAAGTTGGACTCAACAAGTGGTACAACCATTCTTTTACGGTTGTTTTTCCAGCGCTACCAGTTATTGCGATTATTGGGTAATTGAATTTTTCACGGTGAAAATGGGCTAAATCCTGCAAAGCAGCAAGTGTATCCTTAACTTGAATAAATCTTGCATCCGGGAATTTATCAAGTGGTATTTCTTTCGAAATAACAAATGTTCGGATTCCTTTACTGTAGGCACTTTCAATAAATGTGTGTCCATCCCTAAACTCTCCGCTTAGTGCAAAAAAAATGGTGCTATTTCCATCAATGAGTTTTCGAGAATCATACGCGACACTTTCCAATACCAAACTAGAATCCACCTCACACAGCGAAAAGCCGTGGATCACTGTACAAAGTTCCGAATATGAAATACCAAGTTTCAAGCAGCGAAAATTAGATTAGAATTAATAAACAATTGTATTAAAACACGCACGACACAGCGGTTTGTATTTTTCAATCGCTCCAACCAGTACTTGTTCTGTTTCCGTTGCGGTGCGGTGCGAAAACTGGGCTAAGTTACCACAAGAAACACAAATAGCATGCACTTTGGTAACATATTCTGCAATGGCCAGTAATTTAGGCATTGGACCAAAAGGAATTCCTTTGTAATCCATATCTAAACCTGCCAAAACAACCCGTACGCCTTTCATCGCTAAAAGATTACATACTTCTACAAGACCATCGTCAAAAAATTGCGCTTCGTCAATTGCAACCACTTTTTCATCCTTCCAGATTTTTAGGATTTCTGCAGAATCATTTACCGGAATTGCCTTCAAACTACTTCCTTGGTGGCTTACTACAGCTTCTTCGCTGTATCGGTCATCCACAATTGGTTTAAACAAAAGTAATTTTTGATTCGCAAACTGCGCGCGTCTTATTCTACGAATTAATTCTTCCGTTTTACCAGAAAACATAGAGCCACAAACGACTTCAATCCATCCGTTTTGTCTTCCATCTACAGGAAATTGTTCTAAAAACATTGCATTAGTGCTTATTGGTTATTAACAAATCAACGAAGAGAAGTTTCTCCAACAACGCTTCTTTTTTACCATAAACCTAGGTAACTTTACCTTTCAAAGGTCGTTATTTTGTTGCACGTTTTACGTGCAACGTTAGCAACTTTTATAATTTGTTGAAAAAACACATACATGTATATGACAAATCTTAGTGCATTAAAAGTTACAATCGAAGCTATTCAAGCTGCATATGAAAAATTAGAGAATGGTAAAATTTCATCCGAAGAACTAGAAATTCTCTTGGATCAATCCCGAGAATTATACGACCGCGCAGTAATTTTACGGTATAAATCTTACGAAGAGAAGGTTTTCCCAACTTCCGAAGCACATAGCGAGCCGCAAGCGGAAATTTCTTTGGAAAAAGAAGTAGCGCATGAATTAACGGAAATGGAAGCGGCAGTTGTTTCAGTTGATCGTGTTGAAATGGCGTTTGAAGCAGAGGAAAAAGAGATGGAGATTCCAATTATGGAAGAAATTCCATCGTTTGATTTTAGTCTATTCGATGATTCTTCCGAAGAAGCTAAGCACGCAGTTTTAGAAGAAGAAGCAATTGAACATATTTCAGTTACGGCAACATCCGAAGAGGAATTTGGATTGCACGAAGAAAAAATTGTAATGGAGCAAGTAACGCTTACTCCAGTATCTGAGGAAAACCAGAGATTTCTAGCGCGTTTCTCAAAAACGGATGTCAATAATATGAATCAAATTTTAATGTCAAAACTCGATACGTTAATTGGTTCTTTTGGTTTAAATGAGCGACTTCAATACATAAACGAGTTGTTCAACGGATCGAGTGAACATTTTTCGGAAGCTGTAAAAATTATTGATAATCAGTCAAATATCGAAGAAGCGTTGCTTAAGACATCGGTTTATGCAAACCAGTTTAATTGGGAGAATGACAGTGAAACGGTGGAGGAATTTGTTATAAAAATCAAACGACGCTATGCGTAAATTAGTTCTCTTACTTTTAATTTTAAACGGACGATTCACATTTTGTCAAATTGAAGAGGTAAGAAGAATTACACACCAACTTTGTTCGCCTGAATTGCATGGCAGAGGTTATGTAAACAAAGGCGATTCGCTAGCCGCTGCATTTATTGCTGCCGAATTTTCTAAAATTGGATTAAAACCAATAGGCGATTCCTATTTTCAAGAATTTCAACATTCAGTTAATACATTCCCAGGCAAAATGCTTGTGAAGCAAAACAATCGAACGTTGGTCCCAGGTGTTCATTTTTTAGTTGATGCGGGAAGCGCGGGAGGAAGTATGCAATTAAAGCCAAAAAGAATACCAATTTCAATTGCACTCAACACAGAAAAGCTCATTCAGGAAATTCAAGCAATCAGTAATGGAACAACTTATAATTCGATTGCATTTGATTTCCGAAAACTCTCCTCGGATACGCTTCGAAAAATAAATGGTTTAACGCGAGAAATTGCTGGTATAATGCCGGTAATTGAAGTCACCGACCGCAAACTTACTTGGTCTGTTTCTTCCGAACAATTAAAATACCCTTTGCTACAAATTCAAGATTCCGTATTTGTATTCGATGAAGAACTAACTATTGAAATTGAAGCAGAACAACTCCCAGATTACCGTTCAAGTAATGTTATCGGATATTTACCTGGAAAGAGAAAATGGGGTAAAAAAGTAATTTATTCTGCGCATTATGACCATTTGGGTCGTATGGGTGAAGAAACCTATTTTCCGGGCGCAAATGACAATGCTAGTGGAACGGCGATGCTTTTGAGCATGGCAAATTATTTCAAGAAAAATCCAATTAATCGATCGATTGTTTTTATTGCTTTTGCAGGTGAAGAAGCGGGATTGGTCGGTTCGAAGTTTTTTGTTCAAAATCCGCTCGTAAAGCTTAAAAAAATCAGTTTCGTTTTAAATCTTGATATAATGGGAAGTGGCGAAGAAGGTATAACCGTAGTAAACGCTACACTCTTCGATTCTAAATTCAAGGAACTTCAACAAATCAACCAGGAACAAAAATTAATTTCACACATAAAATCGAGAGGTCCGGCAGCCAATTCTGACCATTATTGGTTTACCCAAATGAATGTGCCG
>JBIKZR010000116.1:0-6222 GCA_044354635.1 Crocinitomicaceae bacterium
CGGTAAAAACTGCAAGCAAACCTTCAAAAACGACGAAAAAATCAGTGCAATCTGGGAAGTCCAAGTTTTCTAAGGAAACATATATCAAATGGTACAAAGACATGTTGCTCATTCGAAGATTCGAAGAGAAAACAGGTCAATTGTATATTCAGCAAAAATTTGGTGGATTTTGCCATTTGTACATTGGACAAGAAGCAATCGTAGTTGGAACAGCAAGTGCTTGTAGACCAGGAGATAAACACATGACTGCATACCGTGATCACGGACATCCAATTGCATTGGGAACAGATCCTCGCATTTTGATGGCGGAATTATACGGCCGTTCAACCGGATGTTCAAAAGGAAAAGGTGGATCGATGCACTTTTTTGATAAAGACAAGAATTTCATGGGCGGACACGGAATTGTCGGTGCGCAGATTGTAATGGGAGCAGGCGTCGGTTTTGCTGAAAAATACAACGGAACAGACAATGTGGCATTTGTTTCTATGGGCGATGGAGCTGTGCGACAAGGAGCATTGCACGAAACATTCAACATGGCGATGATTTGGAAATTACCTGTAATCTTTATTATTGAAAACAATAATTACGCGATGGGAACTTCCGTGGAGCGTACAACAAATGTTACAGATCTTTCTAAAATTGGTCTTTCCTACGAAATGCCTTCTAAAATTGTAGATGGAATGTCTCCCGAATCCGTTCACGAAGCAATTGAAGAAGCTGCAGACAGAGCGAGAAGAGGTGATGGACCTACTTTATTAGATATACGAACATACAGATACAAAGGACATTCCATGTCAGATCCACAAAAATACCGTTCCAAAGACGAAGTTGCGGAATGGATGGCGAACGATCCGATTGAACATTGTTTGAATGTTATCCAAGAGAATAAATGGATGACAAAAGTACAAATTGAGGAAATTGAAAATTGGGTAAAAAAAGAAGTGCAGGAATCTGTTGAGTTTGCTGAAAATTCTCCATATCCAGAAGCACACGAATTGTACGAAGATGTATACACCCAAACAGATTATCCGTACATCAAAGAATATTAATTAAGTACTTAAATTCCTAAAGAACACGCTAAAAAGTGGTTTAAGGATATTTTAAATAGATAAAAAAATGGCTGAAGTTATATACATGCCCAAGTTAAGCGATACCATGTTGGAAGGTGTTGTGGCAGAATGGACAAAAAAAGTTGGAGATACCGTTAAAAATGGGGAAGTTCTTGCCGAAATCGAAACCGACAAAGCAACAATGGAATTTGAATCGTTCTACGATGGAGTGCTTTTGTACATTGGAGTTGAAAAAGGAAAAGCAGCACCTGTAAACGCAATCCTTGCGATTATTGGGGAAAAAGGCGAAGATATTTCAGCATTAATTGCCGGAGAAAATACTCCTGCACCTGAAGCTGAAAAAGCAGAGCCAGTTTCTGCAGCGCCAACTCCAGCTCCTATTGTGAAAGAAGCAGCGCCTGCTCCAATTGCACCAGTTGCAGTAAGTGCTCCAGTTGCAAACGCAGGAGATAGAATTTTTGCTTCGCCATTAGCGAAGAAAATTGCAGAAGAAAAAGGAATTAATATTCAAGCCGTTGCCGGAACTGGCGAGGCAGGTAGAATTGTGAAAAGAGATGTAGACCATTATGTTCCTTACACGCCTGCGCAACGCACATTTAGCGCTGCACCAGCAGGAACAGAATCTTTTGTCGACGAGACAGTTTCTCAAATGAGAAAAACAATCGCACGAAGACTAGCAGAAAGTAAATTCACAGCGCCACATTTCTATTTAACCTTGGATATCGACATGGATAACGCTATAAAAGCGAGAAAATCGATGAACCAGGTTGAAGGTGTCAAAGTTTCTTTCAATGACATGGTTGTGAAAGCTGTAGCGATGGCTTTGAAATTGAATCCAAATGTAAACAGCTCTTGGTTGGGAGATGTAATTCGCAGAAATCACCACGTACACATTGGTGTTGCAGTAGCGGTGGAAGATGGTTTACTCGTTCCAGTTGTGCGTTTTGCAGATACAAAAGGATTGACACAAATCGGTGCGGAAGTGAAAGAATTTGCGCAAAAAGCGAAAGATAAAAAATTGCAGCCAAGCGATTGGGAAGGAAATACATTTACCATTTCTAACCTTGGCATGTTTGGGATTGAATCCTTCACGGCAATTGTAAATCCTCCAGATAGTTGTATTTTAGCTATTGGCGGAATAAAAGAGGTGCCAGTTGTTAAAAACGGACAAGTAGTACCAGGGAATGTGATGAAAGTTACGCTTTCATGCGACCACCGAGTTGTAGATGGTGCGACGGGCTCTGCATTCTTGCAAACATTCAAAGGATTTATGGAAAATCCAGTAAATATGTTGTTGTAATACTATTTGCAACTGCTAGAAGCCGGACATTTGTTCGGCTTTTTTTTTGGCGTTCCCCTTCAGGTCGGGCTTTCCATTCCAATCTTTTGCGACAAACCAAAAGGATTTCCATTACAATCCCTAACGCAAAATTTTGACTAAAGACGCTGCCGTTTGGTGTTTATTAATCGGTTATTACATAGAATCGTTATTCGAACATCACTTTCTAAACCTTCAAAAAGTAATCTGAAAACGTTTAAAATCAAACGTAAAAGTTCTATCTTAGAATGGCAATTGCTGAAAAAAATCCGACCGAACGAAAATCTACTACCCATTAACTGACATTTTATAAACCAATCTAAAATTAAAAAGAATGAAAGAATATATATTTTGCCAGAGTTGTGGATTCCCGTTAAAGAAAGACAAAAAAGGTGGCGGAACAGAAAAAGATGGATCGATAAGTAAGAAATATTGCTCCATGTGCTTTGAGAAAGGGGAATTTTTAACGCCATCTGAAATCGATACAGCGAAAAAAATGCAGCATTTTTGCATGCAGGAAATGAAAAAAGACGGGATGAATAGATTCTTTGCTTGGCTTGCTACCAGATCGATTCCAAAACTTGAACGTTGGAAAAATTGAAAATTGTGAACACTTCCAAGGATATATGTAACAAAAAAAAGGATGCTTCAACAGCATCCTTTTCCATACAATGTATTTATTATCGTTTAAATATTCTCAATAATCAATGCAGAAGCACCACCGCCGCCGTTGCAAATTGCAGCGCCACCAAATTTCCCTCCATTTTGTTTTAAAACGTTAATTAAGGTTACTACGATTCGAGAACCTGAATTTCCAAGTGGGTGTCCCAATGAAACCGCACCACCATTAACATCTACTTTGGAAGGATCTAATCCTAAAATCTTAGTATTCGCAATTCCAACAACTGCAAAAGCTTCATTTAATTCCCAAAAATCAATATCGCTTACTGCTAACCCTGCTTTACCCAATGCAATTGGAATTGCTTTGGAAGGAGCAGTCGTAAACCATTCTGGCGCTTGTGCAGCATCTGCATAACTTACTACTTTTGCAATTGGCGTTAAACCATATTTTTCAACCGCTTCTTTCGATGCAAGAATTAAGGCAGAAGCACCATCGTTTATAGTAGAAGCATTCGCCGCAGTGATCGTTCCTTCTTTATCAAAAGCCGGACGTAAACTTGGGATTTTATCTAAAAAAACATTGGTAAATTCTTCGTCTTGTAGCACGTTTATTGGATCTCCCTTGCGTTGCGGAACGGCTACAGGAACAACTTCTTCGTTGAATCTTCCTGCTTTCCAAGCTTCTGCAGATTTCGTGTACGAGTCAATTGCGAAATTATCTTGGTCTTCACGTGTTATGGAATGCTCTTTAGCACATATTTCCGCGCAATTTCCCATTGGAACATTGGAATAAACATCCAATAATCCATCTTTTGTGATACCATCAACCATAGCGATGTTTCCAAATTTCACACCATTTCTTCCGTCTAGGTAATGTGGGACTTGCGACATGTTTTCCATTCCACCAACAACAACAATATGGTTGTCACCAGCTAAAATGGATTGTGTTCCAAGCATAATTGCCTTCATTCCGGAAGCACATACTTTGTTTACCGTTGTACAAGGAACGTTTTGTCCCAAACCAGCACCAAGTGCTGCTTGTCGCGCAGGCGCTTGTCCAACACCAGCTTGTAAAACATTTCCCATGAAAACTTCATCGATCCATTCCGAATTAACTTTTCCTTTTTCCAAAGCTCCCTTGATCGCAATGGAACCAAGTTTAGTAGCAGGAACACTGGATAATGCACCCATAAACGAACCAATTGGAGTTCTTGCCGCAGCAACAATGTAAATTTCTTTTGACATCCTCTAATGTTTTAATTTAACCACAGCAAAGGTAGTAAAACTATCTAGTTTTTCGAATGTGCAGGTGGCTATTAATTGTAGTGTTTTAAAAAATAATTGTAGCTTTAGTAGTAAAATCCTTAACAATTAAAACATGAAAAAAGCTACCTTTTTTATCTTATTGCTTCCAATTTCTGCATTTTCCCAAGTGAAAGATACGCATGTACAAAAAAAATGGCAAGCGGAAGCGACGTATAATTTGAACGGAACGCAAACGTCTTTTGTTAATTGGAGCGCAGGAGGAAGGAACAATGTTTCCGTTCTTGCTTCCATAATTGCCAGTGCGACGTATTCAAACAAAGCAATCAAGTGGACAAATGACCTGAGTTTATCATTAGGAGGTTTAAAATACCTAGAAAAAGATTCGAAAGAAAAGCTTCAGAAAACGGATGATAAAATCGATCTCTCCACCAATATTGGATACAAATTAAAGGAACATTTTTACCTGTCGGCTCTAGGTGGTTTCAAAACCCAAATGCTGGATGGCTTTAGTTTTCCAAATGATTCGGTTCGCATTTCTAAATTCCTAGCGCCAGGTTATGTAAGTTTAGCAGTGGGAATTGAATACACACCAACAAAGGATTTAGCTGCTTTTTTATCGCCATTGGCAATGAAATTAACCATTGTAAACGATGCGCTCCTAGCAAATAGTGGCGCGTTTGGTGTAGAACCTGCAACTTTTGATTCGTTTGGAAATGTTGTTACCAAAGGAAAAAGGTTGCGATCGGAAGTTGGGACTTATTTCAAATTGACGTATAAAAAGACCTTGGCTAAAAATATCGATTTAAAGTCAAAAGTGGAATTATTCAGTAACTATGTGGTAAAACCACAAAATATAGATGTGAATGCGGAAGCGCTCTTTGTTTTTAAAGTGAATTCTTTGTTTTCTGCATCGTTGCAGTGGAATTTACTGTACGACCACGATATTCAAATTTTAGACGCCAAAGGATTTACAGGACCTCGAACGCAATTTAAATCCATGCTAGGGTTGGGATTATCCTATAAAATGAAATCGAAATAATTTCGTGTTTAATGGATGGGGAAATTCATGTGTTTTAAAATCAAACGATTCATATTGAATCTATTGAAGTCGGATCGAAACCACAGCTGGTTTGATTTTAAACGGGATTTAAAAGTGCCAATTTTACCTAATTTTAAAAACTAATGCATTCCTTTTCGGATTGTTTCGTAATTTCGAGCGACAAACTATGAGATTCGCAACAGATATATCACTTTTTTGGCTACTTCCTTGGGTTGTAGTAAGTATTTTACTTGCTATTTGGCTGTATTCTAATTCCAACTGGTTCAAAGGTTTAGGTAAGAACATGCGTATTTTATTACAGACTTTGCGCGCACTCTCATTATTCCTCATTGGTGTGTTGCTGTTCGGAATTATCTTCGAAGCAGTTAGTTATAGAATTGAAAAACCGATTATTATAAACATGATTGACATTTCTAAATCCATGAAAAACTACAAAGACAGTAGCGAAGTAACAGATTTAGTAAACAAATTACGTGCTTCTTTGCAGGAAGATTTAGATGAATCGTTCGAAGTTGTGGATATGGTAGTTGGAACGCAAGCGGAATATGGTAAATTCGACGGATTTAAAGCTGGAGAATCTAATTTATCTGCTGGTTTTGAAAAAATACAAACGGACTATTATAACCGTAATATCGGTGGAATCTTGTTTGTTTCTGACGGAAATTTTAACAATGGAAACAACCCCATTTATGCAGCTGAAAAAATCAGTTTGACACCGGTTTTTGCGCTTGGGGTTGGCGATACGATTCAAAAACGCGACCATTACATCAAGAATGTTGCAGCAAATGAAGTTACGTTTTATAAAAACAAGTTTCCCGTTGAAGTAGATGTGGAAGCGATAAAAATGGGGAAAGGAAAAACGGTTGTCACGATTTCTTCCAATGGAA
>JBIKZR010000117.1:0-6174 GCA_044354635.1 Crocinitomicaceae bacterium
AGTAGAAATGAAAGAGATAATAGATTTTGCAAATTCAATATATCCGATTCCAACTGAAGCAGCTGCAGCACTCGAAAAAATCTGCACACTAATCAGTGTCCCGAAATATGCCGAGGTGCAGCCAATTGGACAAAGTTGTAAGACCATCTATTTCATCCAAAAAGGTGCGCTGCGCATTTATTACCTAAAGGATGGAGTAGATATAACAGAAAGTTTTCAATTTGAGAATACAATCGTTGCCCGAGTAGAAAGCTTATTTTCAGGAAAACCTTCCAGTAAAGCAATTCAAGCGCTAGAAGCAGCAACACTAGTGTTAATTCCAACAGATAAATTAACACTACTCTATGCAGAATTTCATTCCATTGAAAGATTATTCAGGAAAATTTTTGAAGAATCACATATGCAATCCATTCAACGATTGGAAAGTATTCAGTTTCATAGTGCAGATGAGCGCTACCATAATTTACTGCGAGAAAATCCTCAAATTTTACAGCGAATTCCATTAAAATATATAGCTTCTTATCTTGGAATCACGCCAGTTAGCTTGAGCAGAATTAGAGCAAATCTTTAAATTAATTATCATTTGTTAATTTTTAACTGATTCTGAATTTGGAATTTTGTTGAAAATTGATGGGATGAAAAATGTACAACTCGGACTGAAAGAAAACTGGAAACAATTCACATTATTGGTTATCATAAATGGATTTGTTGGCGGAATGATTGGCTTAGAGCGTTCCATTCTTCCTCAAATAGCCGCATTAGATTTTGGTGTTTCTGCAAATACAGACATTCTTTCCTTTATTGTCGTTTTTGGAGCGGTTAAAGCAGCTACAAACTATTTTACTGGAGTATTGGCGAATGTATTTGGTAAAAAAAAATTATTGGTCATTGGCTGGATTTTTGGAATTCCGATACCTTTTCTATTACTATACGCACCAAACTGGAATTGGATAATCGCTGCAAATGTGCTACTTGGGATAAATCAAGGTTTAACTTGGTCTGCAACGGTCATGATGAAAATCGACCTTGTTGGAGAAAAAAAACGCGGATTTGCAATGGGAATTAACGAATTTGCGGGCTATTTATCCGTTGCATTAGTTGCTTTTTTAACTGGATGGTTAGCTGGCGAATACGGACTCAGGCCATACCCTTTTTATATCGGTTTTGTACTTTTATTTTTTGGGTTATTTGGCAGTATCTTTTTAGTGAAAGACACGCGTAAGCATGTGCTTAAGGAAGCTGCAACAAGTTCAATTTCCAGATTAAAACATGTTTTTTGGGAAACGACATGGAAACATAAAAATCTCGGTTCTGTGACCCAAGCAGGACTAATAAACAATTTAAACGATGGAATGGTATGGGGAATTTTACCTATTCTTTTGGCAACAAAAGGATTTCAACTAAAAGAAATTGGAATTTTAACGGCAATTTACCCGGCAGTTTGGGGAATCAGCCAACTATTCACTGGTAAAATGGCAGATAAATATTCTAAAAGAAAACTGCTGTTTTGGGGAATGTTCCTGCAAACAATTGCGTTAGTATTTTTGGTCTTCGCAGAAACAACGAGCCATTTTTTAGTGCTTTCTATCCTCTTAGGAATAGGAACAGCGCTGGTTTATCCAACATTTTTAGCAACGATAGCAGAAAACACACATCCTTTAGATCGCGCAAAAAGTATTGGAATATTCCGTTTGTGGCGCGATTTAGGTTACGCCATTGGAGCCATACTAACAGGAATCTTAGCAGATTTCTTTAGTCTTGAAGTTGCAATTTTATGTATTGGTATCCTAACTGGAATATCTTCCTTCGTTATACTCTTCAGAATGAACGATTACAACTTGAATAGCGGAAAAAACACTCTTTAATTTAAAACTATATAAATAGTTATTATACGATTGTAAACAAATTATGAATTCCTTTTCAAATTTTCTTCGTAACATCGCAAAAAAAATAACCAATTGAAAATAAATACCCCAGAGGAATATATTGCACAAATTCCAGAAGATAGAAAAGCTGTTTTCCAGCAATTAAGAGAAGTCATAATCGCTAATCTACCTGCTGGATTTGAAGAAGTGATTTCCTACGGTATGCTTGGGTATGTTGTGCCGCATTCTATTTATCCAAGCGGTTATCACTGCGATTCGAAACTTCCTCTTCCCTTTTTGGCAATTGCGTCACAGAAGAATTTTAATGCAGTTTACCACATGGGAATTTATGCGGATGAGAAGCTCTTAAATTGGTTCATGGAGGAATATCCAAAACATTCCAATCAAAAATTAGATATGGGGAAAAGCTGTATTCGATTCAAAAAAATGGAGCACATTCCTATGGACTTACTGGCGGAGTTGATGAAAAAGATGACAGTGGGCCAATGGATTAGTCTTTACGAATCAAAAATTAAAAGGTAGAAATCTATTTTTTGTACGTTCGTTTTAACTGTCTTTCGTAACTTGAAATTGGTTAAAATAGTTACATCTATTCCTGTATTTTTGGCAGTAGTAAATTTAATTCCAACTAGAATTTGGTTTTATACGAAAAACGCTTAAATTAGTAGTATTACTAAACCGCCATAATCAAATCTATTTTAGTTCCATTAAACGTGTATTTTTTAAAAAAATAAAATCACGTATTATGGTAAATTTTTTCAGTAGAATAATTAATTTGTTTTCCGACTATACCAAGTTTAATTGGCGCTTTGCAGTCCCAAAATTCCCCTCCTATTTTGTTTTAATTCGAAAAAAAGATACCCTTTTAATACACAAACTATGAATTGCAAAACTGGAATATGGATTGACGGTTCAAAAGCAATAATCGTGAAATTGAATCATTCGATTGAAAGCGTTATTGAACTAAAATCGAATATCGAAACCGCAGTTCACCATGAAAATGGTATAGATAAAGCTGTTTTCATGGGGAAAAAACACATTACCAAAGAAAAAAAATTCGAAGAAAGAAAAAAACACCAAACGACAGCGTTTCTTAAAAATGTTATAGAAACAAGTAAAAATGCAGGTGAACTTTTTGTTTTTGGACCTGGTAACTTGAAGACGCAACTGAAAGATTTCATTTTGAAAGACAAGTTCTTAGCTATAAAATTGAAAGCGGTAGAAAAAGCAGATTCGATGACATTAGAACAAATCATAGCGCATGTAAAAGCATTTTTTAGGAATGAATCTAAAAGTAAATCGCTTTGAAACGTTTCCATATTACTCCCATTTTGGATTTAATCTCAAAACCTATGCTAACACAAGATATCCGTAATCTATTTATTGAAACTGGAGAAATTACGCGATTCACTGGAAGATTTTTTATCGAAGTTTTTAAACCAGGATTAGAGTTTTCAGAATTACTAAGGCAATGCTTTTATATTGGCTACAAATCGCTTGGTTTGGTGGCAATTACAGCGTTTATAATGGGACTTGTAATAACGATTCAGTCTCGACCAACGCTTGTTGAATTTGGTGCGGAATCTTGGTTGCCAAAGATGGTTTCTGTTTCTTTAGTTCGAGAAATTGCACCCGTAATTACAGCGTTAATCTGTGCAGGAAAAATTGGGTCTGGAATTGGTGCAGAACTCGGTTCTATGAAAGTAACAGAGCAAATCGACGCAATGGAAGTTTCTGGAACAAATCCGTATAAATACTTGGTTGTAACGCGCGTTATTGCAACCACAATTATGATTCCGCTACTCGCAATTTTCGCGAATGCGGTTTCCTTATACGGTGCTTACCTTGGAGCGAATATTCAAGGTGTGGTAAGTTGGGATTTATTTTGGACACAAGTATTTGAGACATTAGAATATAGCGATGTTTTTCCAGCATTGATTAAAACTTTCTTCTTTGGTTTTATTATCGGAATAATAGGTTGCTTCAAAGGATTTAATTCCGAAAAAGGAACAGAAGGCGTTGGACAATCCGCAAATTCTGCAGTTGTAATCGCTTCACTTCTCGTATTCATCATTGACTTATTGGCTGTTCAGATTACGGATGTCTTAGGTTTAACATAAGAAAGGATGGGGGAAACGGTAGAAATAGACCAAGCAAATGGCAGAGAAACAATGATTTCCATCCAGAAATTGAATATCACTTTTGGAACAAATCATGTATTAAGGGATTTTAATTTGACTTTATACAAAGGAGAAAACATCGTTGTATTAGGAAAATCCGGTTCTGGGAAATCTGTTTTAATTAAATGCATCATTGGATTATTGAAAGCAGATTCAGGAAAAATTGAAGTTCTAGGGCAGAGCATTCCGGAATTAAATAGCTCCGAATTAGACCATATCCGAATGAAAACTGGATTTCTTTTTCAAAGTAATGCACTTTATGATTCGATGACTGTTCGTGAAAATTTGGAATTTCCATTGCGGCGACACGGCATAAAAAAAAGTAAATCAGAAGTGGACTTTTTAGTCCACGAAGCCTTGACAAATGTTGGACTCCCAAATACAGAAAACATGATGCCGGCTGAGCTTTCCGGAGGTATGAAAAAAAGAATTGCATTAGCAAGGACACTTATTTTGAAACCGGAAATTATTCTTTACGATGAACCAACAACAGGTTTAGATCCAATTACCGGAAAGGAAATTAGTAATTTGATGATTGACGTTCAACGGAAATACAATACATCCTCCATTATTATTTCACACGATATTTATTGTGTAAAATTGGTGGCAAATAGAATCGTTTTGTTAATCGATGGCAAATGTTACGCAGAAGGAACCTACAACGAGCTGAAATCTTCCCTTGACCAAAAAGTTAAATCCTTTTTTGAATAATTATGGTAGAAAAATCAAAAAATATCCGAGTAGGAATATTTGTGCTAGTGGGCACACTTTTTATTATTTCTGCGCTTTATTTCATCGGTGAAAAACAGAATCTATTCAGTTCAAAGTTTCGCGTAAAAGCAAATTTCAAAGATGTAAACGGCCTAATTCCAGGAAACAATGTGCGTTTGGGTGGAATAAATATCGGAACAGTGGAATCGGTTGATATCATAAGTGACTCCAATGTAACTGTCGTAATGGTGATAAAAGATAAAACAAAACCGTACATTAAAAAGAATTCAATTGCGAGTATTGGAACCGATGGTTTGATGGGAAATAAACTGATAAATATTACTCCAGGATTAAAAGATTCGCCCGGAATTCAAGACGGCGATTTTTTACCGACTAAACTTCCCTTTGAAACAGATCAAATGATTCAAACAATTGGGAAGACGAATCAAGATGTTTCTATCATTGCGAGCAATTTGCGGCAAATTATAGAGCGACTGAACAATGACAATAATTTGTGGAGTATATTAATGGATACTTCTGTCTCTATAAATTTAAAACAAGCGGTTGTAAATATTAAAATGACGAGTAATCGAACCGCTTCCATTACAGGGGATCTTTCCAGTTTAATCAAAGATGTTCAAATGGGAAAAGGAGTTTTGGGTGCACTAATTACAGACGAAAGTTTAGAGGGGAAATTGAAACAAACAATTGTAAATATTAAGTTTGCATCGGATACACTTGCCTATATTACTGGCGATTTGAAAAGCGTTTCACAGCGGATAAAAAATGGTGAAGGAGCAATTGGAACGCTCTTAATGGATACAAATTTCAGGCTAAATCTTTCTAAAAGTATGGAAAACATAGAAAATGGAACAGATGGTTTTAATCAAAATATGGAAGCTTTAAAACAATCCTTATTTCTCCGGAAATACTACAAAAAGAAAAATAAGAATTAAATAGTTAAGTAAATCATTTTAAATACATTAAACATACTTATATCAAGTAATAGTTTATTCTTAAAATGCATATTTAATTTGGTTTTAAAGTACATACAAAAAAAGAAAACTATACGCTATTTGATCGGTAAACTCCTTCCCATACCAAAACTAAAGCAATTGATTTTACGCTGCTCTCGTATTCGCTTAAACTGCGTGAAAAAATATAGTAAATTTACACTCTAAAAAAAATCAAAAAAATGACAATTCAAGAAAACACAGTGGTTTCTTTGAGCTATAAGCTCACTAATCACAAAACAGGCGAAACAATCGAAGAAACAACTACCGAAAATCCTATGGTTTTTTTATTTGGGGTTGGCGGCGTTTTGCCACAATTTGAAGAAAATATTCAAGGTAAGACGGTTGGTGATTCATTTGCTTTTTCCATTGAGTCAAATATGG
>JBIKZR010000118.1:0-6143 GCA_044354635.1 Crocinitomicaceae bacterium
CGAATTGTTTCCATCCCAACCTAGCAGGGTGTAAACCGTTTTTGTTCCTTTTTCAATTGGAATTATTTTATAGTATAATGCACCATACCAATCTTTTGCTTCGAGAATTCCATCGGGGCGGGGCGGACTAAATTGCGAATTATCAAGCAATTCACTTAGTTCAATATTTTTCTTTTTCTCATCAACATGCAAAAGAAAACAATAATACCGCTGTGTTTGATCTTCTTGTTCCACATTCCAGTTTACAATCCGTAATTGTTTATCCGGACTGTCCACAAATCCAACGGTTTTCAGCCTACTGAAAGGGTAGGTGAATGCTTCCTTCAATTGCAGAATTTCTTTCAGATTGTTTTTAAAAATAGTGTTTTTCTCCGCTTTCTCGCTGTCGCTTTTTGCGGTTCTAAGTGCGTCAAGTAGCACGGACAACTCGATTTCCTTTGCTTCGATTGAACTGTCTTCACTTGCAGTTGCAATTCCGATGATTAAACAGAAAAAAATGCTTACACTATATTTCATACATCCCATAACGTTAATTATTTCTGTTTGTTACGCGTTGTTTGGAAGAATTAAGATTTTTACACGTTTCCGCACTTAATGATACGAAATAAAATTAAAATTAGGTGTTTTTAAATTGTCTTGTTTTAGATCCAATGCAATTTGTGCACGGTGGTAATTGGAATGGTTTAGAATATGGTAAAGCACATCCATGGTGCTTTTTTCTAATGCTACCCCTTCGGAAGAATGGTATTTTATTTTTTCTGTTCGTTCTAATTTTTCTAAATATTCAATCGTTTCTCTGTAATTCTCTTCTAGTAATTTCTGGAGAAAATGTATTGGAAAAACATCCCAAAGCTCTGATTCTAATGGCTTATTCAATAATCTTCTGTTCCAAATATGGTGTACATTTAAGATGTGTGACATGGAACGAATCGCAAATTCAGAAACGAAATCTTCTTGGGATTCAAGGCTTTCTATCCAATTTTTCGAAGCAAAAAAGTCGTATTCAAATTTATCCTGAAAAAAATCTTTCATTGGAATCCTACTTCAAGTTTTTAAGCTCTTGAATGGTTTGTTGCGGGTTTTTGGAGTTGAACACAAAACTTCCTGCCACCAAAACATCCGCACCAGCTTGAACCAATTGTAAACCGGTTTCCATGTTTACGCCGCCATCCACTTCTATTAAAGCTTTTGAACCGGCACTTTGAATCAAAATCTTGGTTTGCAATACTTTATTCACCGTATTTTGAATGAATTTTTGGCCGCCAAATCCGGGATTTACGGACATAATCAATACCAAATCTAAATCCTGGATAACATCTTTTAAAAGCGAAACTGGTGTGTGCGGATTCAAAGCTACTCCAGCTTTCATTCCAGCTGCTTGAATTGCTTGAATTGTTCGGTGAAGATGCGGACATGCCTCGTAATGAACAGTTAAAATATCTGCACCAGCTTTTTTAAAATCTTCAATGTATTGATCTGGATTAGCAATCATTAAATGCACATCCATGGTTTTTGTGGCGTGTTTTGTAATTGCACTGATAACTGGAAAACCAAAGGAAATATTGGGTACAAAAACGCCATCCATGACATCAATATGGAACCAGTCCGCCGCGGAAGAGTTTATCATTTCAACATCCCGTTGAATATTTGCGAAATCACAGGAAAGAACGGAAGGAGAAATTAAAAGAGCCATAGTTTTTTTGTGTAAAATTAAAAACTTAATGCGTTACTCCTTCATAATTTTTAAAAAATCCTCTTCGCGTTTATAGATATCCAAATAAAATAGTATTCCGTCTCGACTCGCATAAACACTTGTGTATTCTACAAAAATCGGAATAGGATCTTTTAACGGGAAAGGACGGTTTACAACTTTTAAAAGCATAGAATCCAATGAATCTGCAGTAATTGGATTACGTCTTCCTGAAATCGAGTCGTAATCTAAAATCAACTTACCTAGTTCTACCGGGAATTCGCAGCGCATACAGCCATGTGAAAATGCCCTGATGTCGGAATTAAAAAGATGTTTTGATGGCGTATCGTGCACATAAACGTTGTAATTATTGAAAAATTCAAATTTCAGAATCCCCAAACTATTGGTTGGTCCCGGCTCTTGTCGAATAGAATAGGGGAAGGTGTTTTTTCGAATGCGTCTCCAGTTCACTCGATATGGATTAATCCGAGTGGAATTTCGGTAAATTTTCATGTTATTTCTAGCAAGATAATTTGGAGAGTGCTTAAGAATTGGAAGAATTTCCTTTCGAGCGATGGAATTGGGAACATTCCAATACGGATAGACGATGATTTTATTAATTTTTGAACGCAATTCAGGTGTTTGATTATCTGCATTTCCAACTACCATTCGATGGGTGCTTTTCAAGCTATCGTTGACGTAAAAGCGTAAAAGGTATTCAGGAATATTAATCCGAATACACTTCGGGGGGTAACTTTTCTTTCTGCGCAATTTGTCTAAAGCAAGCGCCGCACGTAAAATTTTAGAATAGGTGCTTTCGTTCAATGCAATTACGGTATATTTCCCAATAACACCATCTGATTTCAAACCATTGTGCTGTTGGTAATGTTTCAAAGCAACTGTAAAATCAGTAATATCTGGACTTTTTGTTTTTAAATACCCTTTTAAAAAAAGCGCTTGGGCTGCCTGGATGTGTGATTTCACAGAGTCTAATCGAGTGGTTACAACGGAAAATGTTGTTGTGTCCACAGAATATTTTTCGCAATACTGGTAAATTTGGCGGCTCAAGTTTACGTAATTGGAATCTATAGGGCCTTGAGAAAGTAAGCGTTCCTCTGCTGTTTCTCTATGCTTTGACTGTAGAAATTCGTTTAAAGTTTTTTTGGAAACAAATACTTTATCAGTGTATTTTTTATGCTCAAAATCAAGGAATCCATTTCGAATATCATAGAGAAAAACTGCAAGTTTGGCCGTAATTAATACTTCATCTTCCAAATATATTCGATCCGATTTTATTTTAAATTTCAATCTATTTGTAGGAATTCCGAACCACAGCGAACGACTTAATGCATTTTTCATTTGCCGACCTTCTGTATTCAAGTTTGTTTCGTTGCACCAAATTGGATTAAAAAAACGTTCCGAGTAGAATTCTTGCATCCAGCTTATCTGCAACTCATTTAAACCAAGGCTTTGTAAATTAGGTGTTTGCAGAATTTCTTTAAGTTTCTGTTGGACTGTAATGGTATCTTTTTGATAAAAACCCTTGTTTTCTGAATTTAGATTGCACGAACAACCAACCATAAAAAATGGAAGAATATAAAAAATGCCTCTAAAACCTTTCCTAAAAATCATGGAAATCATTAATTCTTGATACTTTTACTACAAGTTAAAACATTTTTAGTTATGTCCTTCAGTCTGCTCCTAATAATAATCATCCTAACCGTAATTGTTTCATTGAATGGTTTCAAGGATAGGGAATTGACAGAAAGATTGTTGTATTCACCGTATAGAACCAAACACAATAAAGAATTTTACCGAATTTTATCCCACACTGTTATTCACGCCGACCTTACACACTTGATTTTCAATATGTTTTCACTATATTTTCTTGGGAGCCTACTTGAAAATAATTTGATTGCGGAATACGGAATAGTACAAGGAGAAATTCACTTTTTACTTATTTATTTATTTGGTGGAATTTTCGCCACGCTTATACCGTATGCGCGCAACCAGGACAATCCAAACTATAGATCTTTGGGAGCTTCGGGTGCTGTTTCGGCAGTTATTTTCGCTACAATCATTTGGAATCCAACGTTGCAACTCGGATTGCTTTTTATTCCAATTCCGATTCCAGCATATATTTTTGGACCCCTTTACTTGGCATTTGAATATTTTGCGGATAAAAAAGGAGGAACTGGAATTGCGCACGATGCACACATTGGCGGAGCGATTTTTGGGATACTTTACGTTTTAATTATTAATATTGACAAAGGGAAAGAATTTTTCACTTTAATTTTCAGTTAAAGATGCTATATATTAACAATAACGGGGTAGTACTATCGAACGATTCACTGACGATTCAAGCTGGTAATCGTGCATATTTGTATGGCGATGGCGTTTTTGAAAGTATTCGAATCATGAATGGTGTGCCAATCAATTTAGCAAACCATATCCAACGTTTATTGGAAGGCGCAAAAGCAATAAAAATCCGCCCTTCTACTTTTTTTACAGAGCAATTCTTTTACGATAAAATAGTAGAATTATGTAAGCTTTCAGAAATCGAAGAAGGTGGAAAATGCCGAGTTTCCTTGGATAGAATGATGGGCGGAGCATACAAACCAGATTCAAATGAATCCAGTTTTTTCATAGAAGTTTACCCTTACGAATCCAATAATTTTGAACTTAATTCCAAAGGATTTGAAATAGATCAATATACGGAAATTAAAAAACAACGCAATTTTTTGTCCAACTATAAAACAAAAAGTGGTTTGGTTTATGTGATGGCGGCTATCAATGCCACGGAAAGAAAATTAGATGATGTTTTAATTGCAAATGATCAAGGCGGAATTTTAGAAAGTTCCAGTTGTAATCTTTTCTTGGTAAGTAATGGTGTTTTATATACGCCAGGATTGGAAGAGGGTTGTTTGGCAGGTACAATGCGTATGCAGATAATTAATTTAGCCTTAAACAATGGGATTAAGGTATACGAGTGTAATATACTGCCGCAGAATTTGTTAGCAGCAGACGAAATCTTTCTGACCAATGCAATTCGTGGCGTAAATTGGGTGAGTGGGTACCGAACAAAAAGATACTTTAATAACATGTCTCGGCGCTTTGTTGCATTGCTAAATGATAACTGGGAAAATTATTTTAACGACGCAAAACCAGTATAAAATCGTCTAAATGCCAGTAAGTAATAGAGAAGTAATTGGAATAGGAATGCTCGTTGCAATAGTCTTAAAGATAGACCAACGAACAGGGGATTTAACGGAGGGAATTGTTCAGCGAATACTTACCAAATCTGGTTTTCATCCACATGGAATAAAAGTATTACTCGAAGATGGATCCGTCGGTAGAGTTTTTAAAATAATTGAAGATTAGCCTTCTAAATATTTTACCGAAAATTAAATTAAAAAAGCTATCTTTGCAGAAGTTTCAGCGATATTACGTTAGTTTAGACTGAAACTTGTCTGAGGACAACTGGATAATTATTCGGCAAAACAATCTTACTAATTGTCATTTACCAATCATTTGTTTAGTATTTCAAAGGCACCTAAGTAGATTAGGAGACATATTTAACATAATACAAGAGCAAAACGAATGGGCAAATCGCAAGAGACATTTAACAAGAAAGAAAAAGAAAAAAAGCGTTTAAAAAAACGACAAGATAAATTAGTCAAAAAGGACGAGCGTCGCGCAAGTTCAGAAGGTGGCTCTTTAGAAAGCATGATGGCCTATGTCGACGAACATGGTAATTTATCAGATACACCGCCAGATCCAACAAAGAAAAAGAAAGTAATCGCTAGTAACATCGAAATTGGGATTCCTAAGCGCGATGAAGAAGAACAAGCAACTGGACGCCAAGGTAAAGTTACTTATTTCAATGATTCTAAAGGTTACGGATTTATCAAGGATTTAATGACACAAGAAAATGTTTTTGTCCACGTAAATGGATTGACGGAACAAATTCAAGAAAATGATATGGTTACGTTTGAAGTAGAACGTGGTTTGAAAGGAATGAATGCTGTACGCGTAAAGAAGGTATAACGCAACAATATAATTGAAGGATAGACGTGCAAAATTGTACGTCTATTTTTTTTTTGCTTATTATTTGCTTTCTCACCTTAATTATACCTTTTCTTTTTTGTCTTATAATTAATATTATGTTAAATAGAGTTTCGTCTAATTAAGCGTTGATACTCCATTTTATAATTCTAAAGAAACTATAAGAGAACTATATCTACTCCGAGGATTTCTCCTTAAATAAAAAAAGAATACTTTGCTATAGATTTACATAATTATTTCATTAGAATTAAGTAATATGTTTCATTTTGAAACCATCAAATAAAAAAGCTGATTTTTTTGATAGAACAATTAATTCTTTTGAAAAATTAATTAAACAGCCTATCACCCTAATTAATTTCAATTTTATTCCTTTCTCTAGAATTAGTTA
>JBIKZR010000119.1:0-6142 GCA_044354635.1 Crocinitomicaceae bacterium
CGCAGGATTTATAATTGCATCCACCCACAATCTGCTCGCAGCATAATAAGGAGAAATTTGTTCATCGTAGCGGTCTTTTATGGAATCGTACAATTCCTTTTCTCTTTCCGGTGTAATTTCTTCTCCTTTCGCTTTTAAAGAGGCAACTTCAATTTGTAAAATTACTTTTGCGGCAGATGCGCCACTCATTACAGCAATTTCAGCGGTTGGCCAAGCAACGATAAGCCTTGGGTCGTATGCCTTTCCGCACATGGCGTAATTTCCAGCGCCGTATGAATTCCCAGTAATTACAGTGAATTTTGGAACAACCGAATTAGCCATAGCATTGACCATTTTTGCGCCATCTTTAATTATTCCACCGTGCTCACTTTTTGATCCAACCATAAAACCGGTAACATCTTGAAGAAAAACCAAGGGAATATTTTTTTGGTTACAATTCATGATGAAACGAGCTGCTTTATCTGCGGAATCGGAATAAATAACGCCTCCAAATTGCATTTCACCTTTAGCACTTTTAATTATTTCACGCTGATTAGCAACAATTCCAACGCTCCAACCATCGATTCGAGTGTAGGCGCAAATAATGGACTTTCCATAATCTGCTTTGTATTCCGTGAATTCTGAACCATCTACGAAAGCGCGCAGTAATTCTTTGGTATCGTATTGTTTTGTTCGGTCAACCGGCATTATTCCATAAATATCCTTCAAAGGAATTTTAGGAAGCACACTTTCCTTTCGGTCAAAACCAGCATTTTCAGGATGTCCAATTTTATCCACTAAATCGCGAATTGTTGCCAAGCACTCTTGGTCGTTTTCGGTTTTATAATCGCAAACACCTGATATTTCTGTATGTGTTTTCGCCCCTCCAAGTGATTCGTTATCAATACTTTCTCCAATTGCAGCTTTCACTAAATAAGATCCTGCGAGGAAAATTGTACCCGTTTTGTTGACAATCAACGATTCATCCGACATAATTGGCAAGTAAGCACCGCCAGCAACGCAACTTCCCATTACAGCCGCAATTTGAACAATTCCCATGGAGCTCATAATTGCGTTGTTTCTGAACATTCTTCCAAAGTGTTCTTTATCGGGAAAAATTTCGTCTTGCATTGGAAGAAAAACACCTGCAGAATCTACTAGATAAATAATTGGCAATTTATTTTCCATAGCGATTTCCTGTGCACGCAAATTTTTCTTCGCTGTAATTGGAAACCAAGCTCCGGCTTTTACCGTAGCATCATTTGCAACGACAATACATTGTTTCCCAGAAATAAAACCAATCACCACAACAACTCCTGCAGAAGGACAACCACCATGTTCTTTATACATGCCATATCCAGCAATTGCACCAACTTCAAAGCGTTCAGTAGATGGATCTAGAAGTAAATCAATGCGTTCACGCGCAGACAATTTGCCACTTTCGTGTAATTTCTCCAAACGTTTTTTCCCGCCTCCTTCTGCAATTTTAGAAAGTTCTCTTTCCAACGTTGCAATTTTCAGACGCATTTGGTCTTCATTTATATTAAATTCTAATTCCTTTTTTGAAATAGCCATTTGTTCTTTTTTTGCTGTTCAAATATACGAAAGTGTAAGCACCGAAGACACATTTCAATCGCAATTATATACCCGATTTATTATTTCTGTAAGATTTGGATTATCGAAGTAGGCAAACCTGCTGAAAACGTACATTTTGACTTTAAAAAGATTATTCACACACCGGTGTTAGAAAATGGAATTAAAACAAAGAGTTGTAAACACTATTTTTACGGCATGCAAGACACGTTTAAACATAAAGGAATGCGCAAGCGATTGATTGAAAAATTACGCGAGGACGAAAGAATCAAGAATCCAGCTATTTTTGAAGCCTTTGACAAAGTTCCCCGGCATTTCTTTTTAGATTTGGTTTTTATGGAGCAGGCATATTCCAATATGGCCTTTCAAATAGGAGCGGGACAGACGATTTCGCATCCAATTACAGTTGCTTTCCAAACGCAATTACTGGAACTAAAACGAGGAGATAAAGTGTTGGAAATCGGAACAGGGTCAGGTTTTCAAACGTGTGTTTTGTGTCAGATGGGCGCGAAAGTTTTTTCCATTGAACGACAGAAAGAACTGCTTGCAAAATCGAAGCAAATCATTGGTTTTTTAAATTTCAATCCCCGATTAATCTTTGGTGACGGCTACAAAGGACTTCCTAATTTTGCGCCATTTGACAAAATAATTGTAACCTGCGGTGCGCCATTTATTCCACAAGCATTATTGGATCAATTAAAAATTGGTGGCATCATGGTAATTCCAATTGGAGAAGGCGAGGAGCAACTCATGAAGCGCGTTGTGAAAGTTTCTGAAACGGAATATGCAACAGATGAATTCGGAACGTTTAAATTTGTTCCAATGCTCGAAAGGACTGAAAAGTAAGTACATAAAAAAAGAAGCCCTAAAGCTTCTTTTTTGTTTTTCCAAAATTCCAAATTACCTTAATGTCCTAGCGCAGCTAAGTATCTTTCCGCATCCAGCGCCGCCATACAGCCTGTTCCAGCTGCAGTAATTGCTTGTCTGTATGTTTTGTCAGCGGCATCTCCTGCAACAAATACTCCTGCAACATTTGTTTTGGATGTTCCAGGTTGCTCGTATTTTATGTAACCCGTTTCATCCAGATTAATAAAGTCTTTGAAAATTTCCGTATTCGGTTGGTGACCAATAGCTACAAAGAATCCAGTACATGGAATGATTTTTTCCTCACCCGTTTTACTGTTTTTAACGTGTGCTCCAGCTACAACATTTCCATCGCCTAAAACTTCAACCGTGTCTGTACTGAATAAAATCTCAATATTTTTAGTGTTTTTGACACGTTCCGCCATGATTTTAGAAGCTCTAAATTCTTCTTTTCGCACAAGCATCGTGACTTTTGTACATAATTTAGAAAGGTAATGCGCTTCCTCGCAAGCAGAATCACCAGCACCAACAATTACCGTTTCTTGTCCGCGGTAGAAAAAACCATCGCAAACAGCGCAAGCAGAAACGCCGCCGCCAAGTTGTAAGTATTTTTGTTCACTTTCTAATCCGAGGTATTTTGCAGACGCACCAGTAGAAATAATTACGGTATTTGCATGGATTTCATTTCCTTCTTCTGTCCAGCATTTGTGCACAGCACCTGAAAAATCAACTTTCGTAATAAAACCAAATCGCACATCTGTTTCAAAACGTTTTGCTTGTGCTTCTAATTGCACCATCATTTCAGGTCCAGAAATTCCATCCGGATAACCTGGGAAATTCTCCACTTCATTCGTTGTTGTTAATTGTCCGCCAGGTTGCATTCCTTGATACATAACAGGTTTCATATCCGCTCTAGCAGCGTAAATTGCGGCAGTGTAACCAGCAGGTCCAGAACCGATAATCAAACAATTTACTTTTTCAATTTCACTCATATTTTTATTATTTTAGATAACGTATTTCTATTTGTAAAGCACTTAAAAAGACTACTTTTTAAGTGCTTTACAAAAATAATTTTTTTATCGCGAATAAGAAGAATAAAAATGCATCAGATTTCTATAATCTAAAAATCAATAAAAAATATCTGCCCCTTCAAAAAAGAAAACAGAAGTAATCATTTCTCTTAAACTATTGAAAAAGAACACCTACAAAAAATAAATAAAACCAATAGGTCTTAAAAAAAGCTAAAAAGAAAGCTTAATCAGTCTGACTCGGATAATAAATTTTTTATTTCGAATAAAAGGCGGTATTTTTGTAGCCCATTTTGGCAGAAATAGAATGATAGACACAGAGTTATACGAAGCAAAAACACTTTACCCTTTTCAAGAAAAAACTGTTCATTCTATAGTAGAAGAGCTTGAGAAAAACGGGAAGAATTTCAATCTTCTTTTTCAACTTCCAACTGGAGGAGGGAAAACAGTTATTTTTTCTGAAATCGCTAAGAAATTTATTGAAAAAACAAATGAAAAGGTATTGATTCTAACACACAGAATTGAATTATCTGTTCAAACCTCCAAGCAATTACATGCAATTGGAGTAAATAATAAAGTAATCAACAGCGATGTCAAGAAAATTGACAACCAAGACGAATTCAATTGTTTTATCGCAATGGTAGAAACCTTGAATAACCGTTTAAATGAAGATGAAAATTTCATTGAAAATGTGGGTTTGGTGATTGTGGATGAGGCGCATTACAACAGTTTTAGAAAGATTTTTCAATTTTATGAAGGTGGTAATATTCTCGGAGTAACTGCCACACCATTGAGCAGTAACAAAGCACTTCCGTTAAATGACAACTACAATAAATTGATTGTTGGCGAAAGTATTTCTTCTTTAATTGAAAGTGGTTATTTAGCTGATGCAGAAACGTATACGTACGATGTAAACCTACACGGTTTAAAAATTGGTTCGAATGGCGATTTCACGGTGAGTAGCTCCGATCAGGTTTACGGAAATTTTTTCATGCAAGAAAAACTACTTTTTGCATATGAAGAAGTTGCAGTTGGAAATAAAACACTTATTTTCAATTCCGGAATTGATACTTCTTTACGGGTGGAAGAAACGTTCAAAAAACGCGGTTATAACATACGGCATTTAGATTCAACCTTTAGCGATAAAGATAGAAAAGATGTTCTGAGATGGTTTAAAACTTCACCAGATGCCATATTGAGTTCTGTTGGGATTTTAACAACAGGATTTGATGAGCCAACCGTTCAGACGATTATTTTAAATCGTGCTACAAGATCCTTGACACTTTACCACCAAATGATTGGAAGAGGTTCCCGAAAACTGCCGAATAAGGATCAGTTCAAATTAATTGATTTAGGAAACAATGTTCGGCGTTTTGGATTCTGGCAGGATTATTTGAACTGGCAAGATGCGTTCCGTTTCCCCGATCGTTTTTTAGAATCCCGTTTAACGGAAAATGACGATTTGGAATTTGAAGTAGAATTTGAATTCTCCAAACCAATGAAAGAACTAATGGATACGAGTGTTTTGGATAAATTCAATATCAAACAAACGTATTACAACTGTTTAGATAATGGAATAAAGGGTAAAGAAGCGGTTGATCTTTCGATGGAAAATCATTTTGTAATTATCCGCAATGCTGCTGCAGATTTTCACCATGCATTGGAATTGTTGAATTATTTGGAGGAACATATAGAATATAGGTTGAAACACTATACAAAATGTATTTCCAAAAGTACGCCGAATTATTTAAAATATTTAATTGAAACCTATACAAGACAATTACGCCAAAAACTGCGGGAAGTATTGGAGGATGAGTAAATTAGAGTACACGATTTATTTATTTTTTTTTGCACAACAGCTTTTTGTGTCAATATTCTAAAAGTATTTCTGTCGTATCAAATGGAGTGGTGTAAGCACTTTTTAGTCCCTGGTTTGGTGTTCCAATAATCCAGTAATAATATGAATAGTTCGTGTTGGCATCGTTTATGCAATAAATTGCTGTATCCAAAGCGCCAAAGTAATTTTGTTCATCCTTCGAGCAACAATCTTGACAGTCTGCTTTACCGAGTTGTTTGATGTAACGCAAATGATCCGAAAACGATGTGATGGTATTGATAAAGCGCAATTTAACCCACGATTTTGCTGTTGTTGCATAATTGCGAATATTATCCTCTTCAATTGTTAACTCCGAAAAATAAACATCTTTTTGAATGTCGAAATAACCTTGTTTGCTTATTTTAAGAACGTATTTTTCCATTTTATCTCGTGGAAAGGTAAAAGAAAAACTGCCATCTGCTCCAGAAGTTATAGTTTGTAAAAGTTGCTCTTGCGCAGAAGCAACGGGAACTTGGTAAAGCTTAAACGTTGCACCAGCTAGATTTTTAGAAAATGTAAGATCCGTAACAGTTCCACGCAAAATAAAATTTGCTTTACCTTTTTTACAAGAACAAATTGTGTAAATAATAAAAAGTGTGAACAATAAATAACGCGCTTTCATACTAGTAAAATTAAGGCTTTCGAAGATATTAAAAAATAAATTGTTAAAAAATATTATCTTTTTTATTAGGAAATTAAATTTTAAAGAATGTATATTGCCCTTACTATTAACTAATTAATTCAATTTATTATGGAACAAACTACTATCGCTGAAGAGCAAAAAACGGAGAATTTTAATTTT